>NZ_JBHVEU010000089.1:0-23977 GCF_042802075.1 Kitasatospora sp. NPDC057518 | reverse complement strand
ACCCGCCCCGGTCCCAGGGCTCACGCCCCGGAGCCGGCTCACGGTCAGTCGATGTCGCTGCCCGGGCCGATGATCTTGATCCGGTCCCGCGCCGGGGCCTGGAGCGGCGAGGCCGCCGTGCTGTGGGCGCTCAGGTAGGCCACGAAGACGTCCAGGTCCGAGGCGCCGACAAGCTTGTCGGTGCCGGCCGCGAAGGCCGGGAAGCCGTCGCCGCCGCCGGCCAGGAACTCGTTGGCCGCGACCCGGTAAGTGGCCGCCGGGTCGACCGGCGCCCCGTTCAGCCGCACCGAGTCCACGACCACCCGGTCCGCACCGGTCTTGCGCATGTCCAGGGTGTAGTGCAGGTTCGAGGACACCTGGAGGACCTTCGGCGCGGCCGCGTTGGAACCGCTCACCTGCTGCTGGAGCAGCTGGATCAGCTGGGCCCCGGTCAGCGTCTTGACCTGCATCATGTTGGTGAACGGCTGGACGGTGAACGCCTCGCCGTAGGTCACCACGCCGTCGCCCTCGCCGCCGGAGGCCTTGTAGACCAGGTCGGAGCGGATGCCGCCGGGGTTCATGAAGGCGACCTGGGCGCCGCCCTTGTCGGCCGGGGCCAGCCCGGCGAGCTGCGAGTCGGCGATCACGTCACCGAGCGGCTTCTCCAGGTCGCTGCTGCCGCGGCCGTTGATGTCCGAGGCGACGTAGCCGACCGGACGGTTGGCGATCGGGGCGGCCAGCTTGGAGTAGTGGTCGACCAGCGCCGTCATGTCGGACGCCTTCTCGACCGTGCGGCGCACCACGTGGTTCTCGGCCTTGACCGAGGGGCGCACGATCTCGCCGGTGGTCTTGTCCAGCTTCATGTCGATCTCGGTGAAGAGCCGGCCGAAGGAGGCGGCACTGGTCACCGAGCGCGGGACGCCGTCGGGGTCGGGGATGCTGCAGGCGTACGCGTTGTGGGTGTGGCCGGTGACGATGGCGCCGACCGCCGGGTCGATCTTCTTGGCGATGTCGACGATCGGGCCGGAGATGCCCTGACCGGCCGCGCCGCAGTCGTAGTTGTAGACGCTGCTGGCCGGGTAGCCGCCCTCGTGGATCAGCGCGACGATCGAGTTGACGCCCTTGGCCTTGAGCTCGGCGGCGTACTTGTTGATCGTGGTGACCTCGTTGGCGAACTTCAGGCCCTTGACGCCCTCGGCGGTCACGATGTTCGGCGTGCCCTCCAGGGTGACGCCGATGAAGCCGACCTTCACGCCCTGGGACTTGGTCACCCAGTAGGGCGCCAGCAGCGGCTTGCCGGTCTTCTCGTCTGTGACGTTGGCCGACAGGTAGTTGAAGTTGGCGCCCTTGAAGGTGCGGCCGGGCTCGTAGCAGCCGTCGGTCGGGTGGCAGCCGCCGTCCTGCATGCGACGCAGCTCCTGCGCGCCCTCGTCGAACTCGTGGTTGCCCACGGAGGTGACGTCCAGGCCGAGCTTGTCCATCGCCTCGATGGTCGGCTCGTCGTGGAAGAGCGCCGAGGTCAGCGGGCTGGCGCCGATGATGTCGCCGGCCGCGACGGTGATCGAGTCGTCGGCCGGGATGCGTGCCTTGCGCAGCTCGGTGGCCAGGTACTCGATGCCGCCGGCCGGGGTGGCGACCTCCTTGCCGGTGGCCGGGTCGATCTCCTTGATCGTGCCGGACGAACCGGCCGGAGGCTCCAGGTTGCCGTGGAAGTCGTTGATCGCCAGCAGCTGGAGGTTGACGGTCTTGTGGCGCTTGGCGTCGGCGGCCTGGGCGGCCGTCGGCACGACGACCGTGCCGAGCAGACCAGCGGCGGCGACGACGGCGAGCGCCGTCCGTCGGGATCTGACGGTGAGCATGAAGGGTTCCCCTGCACCTTGGAGGGAGCACCGGCTGCGGACAGCGGCGGCGTTCGGGCGTGTGACATGTGTTGCGACTGCGAAGCCTAGGGTCAACGCGCGTAGCTGTCAGGACGTGGAACGTAACGAGAGGATTACCTACGGACGAACCGTCACCGTCCGCCGGGTGCGGAGCCTGCGGAGAAGGCCCCTCAGACCCCCGGCTCGGCCGCCAACTTCTGGTCCGCGCGCACCCGTTCGGCCACCGCGTCCTCGGTCATCGCGCGGTCGGTGTAGACCAGCGGGCGCTCCGCCTCGGTGATGATGTGTTTGACCACCTGGACGTTGCTGTTGACGTCCCAGACCGCGATGCCCGGCGACAGGGTCGGGATGATCTCCACCGCCCAGCGCGGCAGGCCCAGCACCCGGCCGGTGGCCCGCGCCTCCTCGGCCTTCTGCATGTAGATCGTCCGGGTCGAGGCCATCTTCAGGATCGCCGAGGCCTCCTTGGCCGCCGCGCCGTCCACCACGTCGGACAGGTGGTGGACCACCGCGACGAAGGACAGGCCGAGCCGGCGGCCGAACTTCAGCAGCCGCTGGAACAGCTGGGCCACGAAGGGGCTGTTGATGATGTGCCAGGCCTCCTCGACCAGGAAGATGCGCTTCTTCCGGTCCGGCCGGATCCAGGTGTGCTCCAGCCACACCCCGACGATCGCCATCAGGATCGGCATCGCGATCGAGTTGCGGTCGATGTGCGAGAGGTCGAAGACGATCAGCGGCGCGTCCAGGTCGATGCCGTCGGTCGTCGACCCGTCGAACATGCCCCGCAGGTCGCCGTCGACCAGCCGGTCCAGCACCAGCGCCACGTCCAGGCCCCAGGACTGCACCTCGCCCACCGCCACACCCAGCGACTCCACCGAGGACAGTTCGGGGTTGCGCAGGGTGTCGATGATGTCGTCCAGCACCGGCTGGCGGTCCCTCACCGAGGCCACCACGTGGGCGTGCGCGGCCTTCAGCGCGAAGCCGGCCCGCTCCTCCAGCCCGCGCCCCATCGCCACCTCGACGATCGTGCGCAGCAGCGACAGCTGGCCGTTCTGGGTGATCGCCGGGTCCAGCGGGTTGAGCTTCACCCCGCCGTCCCGGGCCGCCATCGGGTCCAGCCGGACCGGCTTTATGCCCAGCGCGTTGGCGATCAGGTTCCACTCGCCCACGCCGTCCTCGCCCTGCGCGTCCAGCACCACGACCTGGCGGTCGCGGAACCTCAGCTGCCGCAGCACGTACGTCTTCTCCAGCGCCGACTTGCCGTTGCCGGACTCGCCGAGCACCAGCCAGTGCGGCGCGGGCAGCTGCTGCCCGTACAGCTGGAACGGGTCGTAGACGTACCCCTTGCCGCTGTACACCTCACGCCCGATGATCACCCCGGAGTCGCCCAGCCCCGGCGCGGCGGTCGGCAGGTAGACGGCCTGCGCCTGGCCGGTGGAGGTGCGCACCGGCAGACGGGTGGTCTCCACCTTGCCGAACATCAGGCTGGTGAACGCCTCGGAGAGGTTGCCGAGCGCCATGGGCGGGCTCCTGACGGGTCAGCGGTGGACGGACGTACGGGTGTGCGGGTGCACGGGTGTGCGGGTGCGTCCGCTCAGCGGCGGATGCCGGTGGCGAACGGGAGGGTGTTGACGAAGGCCCGGTGGTGCTCGCGGTCGCACCACTCCAGCTTGAGGTAGCTCTTGCCGGCCGAGGCCCGGATGGTCCGCTTGTCGCGGGCCAGCGCGTCGGGGTTGCGCGAGGAGACCGTGATGTAGCCGACCAGGTTCACCCCGGCCGCGCCGGAGGCCAGGTCGTCGCCGCGCTGGTCCACCCGGCCGGTGTGGGCCAGGTCGCGCGGGTCGACCGTGCGGTTCATCTTGGCCGCGCGGCTCGCCTCGGCCTCGTCGTTGGTCTTCTCGGTCAGCATCCGCTCGATCGCGACGTCGGTGGGCTCCAGGTCCATCGTCACCGCGACCGTCCGGATCACGTCCGGGGTGTGCACCAGCAGCGGCGCCAGGAAGTTGACGCCCACCGGGGTGAGCGGCCACTCCTTGATCCACGCGGTCGCGTGGCACCACGGCTCCCGGGTCGCCGACTCCCGGGTCTTCGCCTGCAGGTACTGCGGGTCGGTCGCGTCCAGCTCGGCCGGCCAGGCGTTGCGCCGGGACATCGCCTGGATGTGGTCGATCGGGTGGTCCGGGTCGTACATCGAGTGCAGCAGCGAGGAGAGCCGGGCCTGGCCCAGCGGCTGGCGCACCCGGATGTCCGCCTCGGCCAGCCGGGCGCAGATGTCGGTCAGCTCGCGCGCCATCACGGCCGCCAGCCCCTCGTCGTCCCGCGCCCGCCGCCCGGTGGCCGTCCGGCCCATCGCGTGCGCCTCGGCGGCCAGGTCACGGGTGTAGTGCATGCAGGCCACCAGGTACGCCCGGTGCTGCTCCGAGGAGGTCGACACCATCGACTGGAGCTGGTCGTACGAGTCCTGCAGCCAGCGCGGCGAGGACGGGTCGCCGCGCCGCTCGACGTCCTTGGCGTGCGCGTCCGGGTCGGCCGGCAGGGTCCGGGCCAGGATCTGCAGCCGGGTCACGAAGCCGTCCCCGTTGGCGACGTGCTTCAGCAGCGTCCCGAAGCGGTCGACCAGGGCCTCCTGGTCCTCCGAGTCCCGCAGGCCCACGCCCGGGCCCTCGATCTCGATCGCGGCCGTCACCGTGCGCCGCTCCAGGTGCATCAGCACCCCGACCTCGTCCGGCCCGAACGGCGCCGTCAGCCAGCGCAGCCGCCCCACCCCCGGCGGCGGGCCGACCTCCACCTCCCGGCCGTCCAGCCGGGTGCCCGCGTCCATCACGTCCGAACGCCACACCGCCCGCCCGCTGCGGACCGTCCGGCGGTAGGTGCGGTTGATCTCCACCCACTTGTAGAACGTCCGCCTGCGGTACGGCACGTACACCGCCGCGATGGCGAGCGCCGGCAGACCGACCAGACCGCCGATCCGCAGCGGCAGGACCGGCATCAGCAGGCCCCAGAGCATGCCGAGGAAGGCCCCGAAGATGATCAGCACGATCTCGCCGGACTCCCGGTTCCGGCCGATCGGCGCGTTCGGGCGGGCCTTGCCGATCAGGTAGGTGCGGCGCTGGTGGACGTACGGCTGGGCGTACTGGGCACCGTACTGGCCGAGCGGTTCACTGCTCACTTACCCGTCACCCTCCCTTCGCTGGATTGCTGTCGCGGATCGGAACCGGGCCCTGCTTCGGCCCGCCCTGCGGCGGCGGGGACGGCGTCCGCCCGGCGTGCGCGGCGATGCCCGGCGCGACCGAACCGCCGCCGGCACCCCCGCCACCACCCGTACCGGCCGCCTGACCGCGGTCGCCGTGGGTGCTGATGCCCTGCTTCATCAGGTTCGCGGTGCCGTTGATCATCGCCGAACCGGCCTGCACGGCATTGGCCCGGGCCCCGCGCATGTTCAGCATCTCGTCGCCGAAACCCGGCACGAAGCGGTAGACCGAGGCGCTCGCGAAGATCGACAGGAACAGGATCGCCAGCCCGGACAGCACCCGGGCGAAGTCGTCGTCCGCCCCGGAGCCGGTCGCCACCGCGCCCGCCAGACCCAGGATGACCACGATGATCGGCTTCGCCAGGTCCACCGCCAGCATCACCCCCGCCCAGCGCCGCACGTGCTTCCACAGCTGCCGGTCCACCAGCCCCGCGTACACCGCCGTACCCAGCAGCGCGCCGACGTACAGCATCGCCGCCCGGATCAGCAGCTCCACCCAGAGCACCGCCGCCGCCAGCACCGCGACCAGCGACACGATCACGAGTATCAGCGGGCCGCCGCCCACGTCGCCCTTCTCCAGCGTGTCCGCGAAGCCCCCCAGGTACGACCCGGTGTCCGTCTTCGTCCCGACCGCGATCGCCTTGGTCAGCCCGTCCGTCACGCTCACCACGGTGTACAGGATCAACGGCGTGAACGCGGACGCCACCACCGTCAGCCACAGGAAGCCGATCGCCTCCGAGAACGCCGTCGCCAACGGCGCCCCCCGCACCGCCCGCTTCGCCACCGCCAGCAGCCACAGCACCAGCGTGATCACCGTCGACACGGCGAACACCACGGCGTACTGCTGCAGGAACGACGCGTTGGTGAAGTCCACCTGCGTCGTCCCGTCGATCGCCCCCGACAGCTTCCGCACCACCCACGCCGCGGCCTGCGCACAGCTCTTGGCCAACGACCCGAGCGGATCGGTCACGGCCCCGACGGTGCTGCCCCCGGGGACCGAACCTCCGGGCTTGGAGGCACAGTAGACGTCGCTACCGGGCAACGGCAGGACGTCGCAGTTGTTGCTGGCCGAAGGGCTCGGGCTCGGGTCCGCGATGGCCCGGGACGCCATACCGATGGCTGCGGCCTGGAAGAGCGCGAAGGCCGTGACGACCCGGCCGAACCGAGGAAGCCGTTTCCTGATCTCACCCTCAACGCGCATAGCGGAACCCTCCGAACTGCTCTGCTGATCCGGCGATCTCATCCGCTGTGGCCGCCTGCTGGTCGCCCGGCAGGGGGGCCGGGCCTGACTTACGAGTGAAGTCGGTGAGCTTCCAGTCGCTGCCCGTCCAGTGCAGCGAGAGCGTGAGGGTGAACCAGTTGGTGGTCACCGGCTGGACGGAGTGCTCGCCGGCGAGGCCGGTGAGGCCGGTGCACCACACCTCGACCTTGGCGTCGCCGTCGCTGTAGCCCGTCGACTTGGTGCCGACCGGTACCGTGCGGCTGACGAAGGTGAGGCCCTTGGGCGCGTGGCCCTGGGCGTCGAGGCCGTAGCGGGTGGCGGTGTCGCCGCCGAAGCCCTGGTCCAGCCGGCCCTGGAGCCCCGCCAGGGCGCCCGGGTCGGCGATGGTGGTGATGATTCCGTGCCGGCTGTCGGTGCGGAACATGTCCGCGGAGCCGATCGCCACCGCGTAGTTGGTGGCGGCCGACTGGGCGCCGGGTTCGGTGTGCGGGTAGCCGGTGGGGATGCCGTTGACGGTGGTGCCGACGGGCTGGTCGCCGCTGGGGGCGGGGCCGGAGCCGGCGCGGTCGGCGGAGGCGCCGCCGCCTCCGGTGCCGCTTCCGCTGCCGGGTGTGACCCGGTTGGCGATGGCGATGGCCACGACGAGCAGGGTGACGACCACGAGGACGGCCAGCAGGGCGCGCAGCGGGCGGGACTGACGGTGGTTCTGCTGGGGGGAGGACTGTTCGCCGACCGGCAGGCGCGTACGGGTGCGCGGCTGGTCGTCGGACAACGGCACGGCGGCCCTCCTGGTGCGGGGAGCCGGGGCGGCTCCGGGGGCCCTCCGCCCGGGGGCGGGCGCGAGCGGAGGGTGGGAACGGGGGTGGGGTCCTGGCGGGCCGGCCGTCGGAGGGGGTCCGGACGGGGACCCGGTCTCAGGCAGGTCGGACTACTGCTGTCCGATCGTCAGATCGCCATGCCGTAGACAATGGTGAACAGAGTGCCGAGTGATCCGATGATGAACACGCCGGTCAGTCCGGCGACGATCAGCCCCTTGCCCTGTTCGGCGCCGAAGCTGTCGCGCATCGCGGTCGCCCCGATCCGCTGCTTGGCCGCGCCCCAGACCGCGATGCCGAGGCAGAGGAGGATGGCGACGGCCATGATGACCTCGACCATCACCCGCGCCTCCGACCCGAGGGTCGCGAACGGCCCCCAGTCCGGGGCGATTCCGCCGATGATGGTGTCGATGTTCGGCTTCTTGGGGGGGTCCTCGGCCAGGTGGCTGACCGCATTGGTGTGCACGCTGCTCAGGTTCATTTCCATCTCACCGCCCGATCAGGCAAATTCAAGGGCCCGGACCCGGCCCGCGCGAAGGGTCGGTACCTATTCTTGGCCAGATCTGATGTCGACTTGGCTACTTCTCGCGAATTGGTCGTGAGGCATCGGACACGTACGCGAGGATGTACACCGTACGAAGGATAGCGCTCACTGTTCGTATCTCTGATGATTGCGGTGAGCAACGCCTTCCGGGACACTTCGACTGACGACTCGTCGGGATGGTGCTGATGGTACTCCGGAAGGCCGGTACGGCCGCCGTCGCTGCGGGAGTTGTTGGTTTCGGGTTCATCGGGCTGGTGACGATAGGGACTTATGCGGCGAGTGGGACGCCGCAGCAGGCGGCGAATCGTTCCGCCCTGTCCCCCGGAACGGTCCCCGCGGCCTACCAGGAACCGATCCAGCGGTGGGGTGCGCTCTGCGCGGAGATCTCCCCGCCGATGCTCGCGGCGCAGCTGTACCAGGAGAGCGGTTTCGACCCCAAGGCGCGCTCCGGGGTCGGGGCGCAGGGCATGGCGCAGTTCATGCCGGGCACCTGGAGCTCGTACGCCACCGACGGCAACGGGGACGGCAGGGCGGACGTCTGGGACCCGCTGGACGCGATCGCCTCGGCCGCGACCTACGACTGCGCGATCGCCAAGCAGGTCGCGAAGGTCCCGGGCGACCCGCAGGCCAACCTGCTGGCCGCCTACAACGCCGGCGAGGGCGCGGTGCTCAAGTACAACGGGATCCCGCCGTACCGGGAGACCCAGGGCTACGTGCGGAACATCCAGGCGATGGCCCGCAGCTTCACCGCTCCGGTCTCGCCGACCGCGCCGCTGGAGGTGTCCGCGCAGTCGTCGGCCGCGATCTACTTCGCGCAGACCAAGCTCGGCACCCCGTACCTGTGGGGCGGCGAGGGCCTGCCCTCGCAGAACGGGCGGTTCGACTGCTCGGGCCTGACCCAGGCCGCGTTCGCCAGTGTGGGCATCACCCTGCCCCGGGTGGCCAACGACCAGTGGTACGCCGGGCCGCACCCGTCGCGGGACCAGCTGCGGCCGGGCGACCTGGTGTTCTGGGCGACGGACCTGAGCGATCCGCGGAGCATCCACCACGTCGGGATCTACGTCGGCGGCGGGTACATGATCAACGCGCCGCACACCGGCGCGGTGATCCGCTACGACAAGATCGACACCCGGGAGTACATCGGCGCGACCCGGGTCACCTCGGACGGCGCCCAGGCGCTGCCGACCCGCAACAACGACGGCGTGGTGAACGCCCCGAGCCGGCCGGGCGGCACGGAGCCCACCGCCCCGGCGGGAGGCCAGGGCGGCGCACCGAGCGGTGCACCGAGCGGCACCCCGGCGGCCTCCGGCCGGCCCGCGGCCGCCGCCCCGCCCGCGCAGGCCGGGCCGAGCCCCACCGGGGCGGGAGGGTAGGCCCGAGGGGGCCAGGACGGCCGGGACCTGTGTGCGCGCTGTGGACGCTGAGTCACGTTTACATAACCGCGTGTTTCCATGGAACGCTGTGTCCCGGCGATGACGTTGGGTCCGGTGGCCCCCCGTCAGCTTTCGGCGCCGGGCCGGCCCCGGCGGGAACGTACAGGTGCAGTGGACCAGAAGGAGGTGCGGCGTGTCGACGCCGCTTGCCGACACGACCAACCCCGACCTCGACCTGCTCTACGCCGTCAACGGCCTGGCCAAGCGCTCCCCGCAGTGGCTTGACCACCTGGTCTCGTGGATCGGCGAGTACGGCATCCTGATCGGCCTGGCGATGCTGGGCCTGGTGGCCTGGCTCCAGGCCAGGCGCCGTCCGGACGCGCCGGTGGCGATGGCCGGGCTGCTCTGGGTGCCGCTCTCGGTGGCGGTCGCCGAGCTGGCGAACCTGCCGATCGCCGCGATCGTGAACCGCCCGCGCCCCTTTGTCGACCATCCGGGACTGCTGGTGCTGGTGGACGGCAAGGCCGGCACCCACTCCTTCGTCAGCGACCACTCGACCATGACGATGGGCGTCGCGGTGGCGCTGTTCCTGGTGAACCGCAGGCTGGGCTGGATCGCCGGCGGGCTCGCACTGCTCCAGGGCTTCTGCCGGATGTTCATGGGCGTCCACTACCCGACCGACGTGATCGGCGGCTTCGCGCTGGCCGTCGCCGTGGTGCTGCTGCTGGCGCCGATCGCGATGGCGGTGCTGGTGCCGTTCTGCCACGCGCTGAGCCGGACGGCGGTCGCCCCGCTGATCCGGGCGCCCGAGCGCGGCGGCGGGGCCCGCGGCGGGGCCGGTCCGCGCGGCCGTCGGCGCGGGCGCGGGGCGGTGCGGGCCGGGGAGCAGCCGCCGGAGTCCGACCTCGCGGCCTGAGCCCGCGGGCGGACGCGGCCAAGCGGTCCAAGCGGTCCGGGCGGTCAGTCCGGCTCGGCGCCGTTCCCGGCGAGGTGGTCGGCCCCCTCACGGCGGGCCAGGTCGCGCGAGCGGCGGGCCGGGGAGTACCAGCCGCAGCTGCAGGTCGCGAAGGCGAAGGAGCCGCGCTCGCTGATCACGAGGCGGTGTTCGGGCATCCTGGTGGTGCCGGGTGCGACCGGCAGCTCACTGTGCACGTGGTTCACCGTAACGCGCCGGACGCCTCCCGCGCGACGCTCCGGCGGTACCGGCCCCGTAACCCTTCGCGCCCCAACTCGTTTGCCCGGAAAGAGCTCTGCCCACCGGTGGTGTCCGGCGGGGCAGTCGGGCCCGAGGGGGTTGTCGCGAGGATGAAGATGACCGACCAGCAGCGCACCGGACGGCCGGCACGCCGGCCGGGTCCGCACCTGCGCTCGGCGGCCGGGGCCGCCCTGCTCGCCGCCGCCCTGGCGGCGGGGGCCGCCGGCTGCTCCGGAGGATCCGCCGACGGCTCCTCCGACCAGCAGTCGGCCGCGCCCGACCAGCTCGCCGCGGACCCGCTGACGGCGGTGCGCAACGCCGCCGACATCACCGGCCGCACCGGCTCCGCGCACACCGCGACGGAGCTGGTCACCGAGTCCGCCGAGAAGAAGGCCTCGTTCAGCGGCACGGGCGGCTACGACTACGTCAAGCGGATCGGCCGGCTGGAGGTCCAGGTGCCGCCGGGAGCGGCGACCACCGGGAAGATCGTCGAGGTGGTCCTGCCGGGCACCGTCTACCTCCAGAACAGCGGCGCCAAGGTCCCCGAGGGCAAGTGGGTCAAGCTGGACGTGCGTCAGCTGCCGGACGGCAACCTGGTCAGCAGCGGCGCCACCGACCCGGCCGCGGCGGCGGGGGCGCTGCGCGGGGCGCAGAAGGCGGAGGCGGTGGGCACCGAGACCGTCGACGGCGTCGCGCTGCACCACTACCGGGGCACCCTGGACCTGGCGAAGGCCGCCGACGCGACCGGCGGGCGGGGCGGGGACGGCCTGCGGACGGGCGCGCAGACCTTCACCGTCAAGGAGGTCCCGTACGACGCCTGGCTGGACGACCAGGGCCGGCTGCGCAAGGTGGTCGAGGTGTTCACCTTCGCCGGGGTGGCCGGGTCGAAGGAGCCCAAGGACCAGGTGAAGGTGACGTCGACGACCTCGTTGGCGGACTTCGGCAAGCCGGTGGAGGCGGCCGAGCCCGCGGCCTCGGACATCTACCAGATGAAGCCCACGGAGAGCCCGAAGTAGGGCGGGTCCGATGCTCCCGGGCTGCCGGGGCGAGACGGGGTGCGGCCGGGGCGGGTGGCCGTCCGGGGAGCGACGGCCACCCGTTTCGGCGGTGCCGAGATGGCCCGTCCGTGCCATGTGGACGGGCCCCGGAGTGCCTAGGCTGGGCTCCGGGTGGCTGCCGCCCGGGCTGGCGAGGCACTGAAGGGGTGGTGCAGGTGGTGTCGTCCACGGGCGGCCGCAGCGGCGGCCACGACGACGCGGCCCTCGACGAGATCGATCTGGCCGGGGAGCTGATGATCGCCGCGACGGCCAGCTCCGGCGACCGGCTGCCGACCGAGCGGATCGACGAGGTGCTGCTGGACCGGAGCGAACCCGGGCAGGCCGACCGGGAGGCCGACGGCTAGCGGGGCCCGCGCGGCGGGCCCCGGAGCGGCGGACGGCCGGCGGCTCAGCTGCGCAGCAGGCGGCTGATCGCGGCGGTGGCCTCGGCCACCTTGGCGTCCAGTTCGGCGCCGCCCTCCTCGGCGGCCGCGGCGACGCAGTGCCGCAGGTGCTCCTCCAGCAGGGAGAGCGCGAAGGACTGCAGCGCCTTGGTGCCGGCCGAGACCTGGGTGAGCACGTCGATGCAGTAGACGTCCTCGTCCACCATGCGCTGGAGGCCGCGGATCTGGCCCTCGATCCGGCGCAGCCGCTTGAGGTGGGCGTCCTTCTGCGCGCTGTAGCCGTGCGGGCCGTGGTGCCCGGCCGGGGCGTGGCCGGCGTGCGGGTCGGTCCCCTGCGCGTGCTCCGGCTCGGTGCGCGCTTGCGTGGTGGTCATCGGCCCCGCCTTCGTCTCAGTGCCTGGTGGCTGCGTCGGCCACCAGTGTCCAACACCGGGGCCCTCCGTGGTGTTCCGACGGCCGACCCGGCACGTGCCGCGGGGCCGGGAGCGGGGGTGCCCGGCGGTTCACCCGTCTGAGCGGCGCCCCGGTCTTCCGTACGCACGACGGGGACAATCCGGGCGAGGTTCCGTCAGACTGAGGGCTCCAGTCCGCACGTGGCGGTGCGGTCCGGATCAGCCGGTGCGGCAGCCGAACGGAAGGGGAGCTTCCGGCTCCTTCCCCGGCCCCCCGTTTGCGTGATTGCGCTTGGTTGCACCTAGCATCGTTCAGTCCCTACCCCGCACATCGGAGATTTCCGTGCGTTTTAGCCTGACCCCGAAGGAGACGAGCTTCTACGACATGTTCGCCGCCGCGGCGGAGAACCTCGTCGTCGGATCGAAGCTCCTCTTGGAGCTGCTGGGATCAGACGTGTCGGCCCGTGCGGAGATCGTCGAGCGCATGCGCGCCGCCGAGCACGCCGGGGACGACACCACCCACGCCGTCTTCCACCAGCTGAACTCGTCCTTCATCACGCCCTTCGACCGCGAGGACATCTACAGCCTCGCCTCGTCGCTGGACGACATCATGGACTTCATGGAGGAGGCCGTCGACCTGGTCGTCCTCTACGACATCCAGACCCTGCCGAAGGGCATCGAGCAGCAGATCGAGGTGCTGGCGCGCGCCGCGGAGCTCACCGCCGAGGCGATGCCGAACCTGCGCAGCATGTCCAACCTCACCGAGTACTGGATCGAGGTCAACCGGCTGGAGAACCAGGCCGACCAGATCCACCGCAAGCTGCTCGCCCACCTGTTCTCCGGTCAGTACGACGCCATCGAGGTCCTCAAGCTCAAGCAGGTCGTGGACGTCCTTGAGGAGGCGGCGGACGCGTTCGAACACGTCGCCAACACGGTGGAGACCATCGCCGTCAAGGAGTCCTGACCCTCGTGGACATGGCAGCACTCATCGCCGTCGTCGGCGTTGCGTTCTTCTTCACGTACACCAACGGCTTCCACGACTCGGCGAACGCGATCGCCACCTCGGTCTCCACCCGGGCGCTCACCCCCCGGGCGGCGCTGGCGATGGCCGCGGTGATGAACCTGGCCGGCGCGTTCCTCGGCAGCGGCGTGGCGCACACCGTCTCCAAGGGGATCATCGAGACCCCCACCGGCGACAAGGGCATGGTGATCCTGTTCGCCGCCCTGGTCGGGGCGATCGCCTGGAACCTGGTCACCTGGTACTTCGGCCTGCCGTCCTCCTCCTCGCACGCGCTGTTCGGCGGCATGGTGGGCGCGGCGATGGCCGGCGGCATCGACGTGATCTGGAGCGGGGTCCTCGACAAGATCGTCATCCCGATGATCGTCTCGCCGGTGGTCGGCCTGGTCGGCGGCTTCCTGGTGATGCTGGCGATCCTGTGGATCTTCCGCCGGGCCAACCCGCACAAGGCCAAGCGCAACTTCCGGGTCGCCCAGACCGCCTCGGCCGCCGCGATGGCGCTGGCGCACGGTCTCCAGGACGCCCAGAAGACCATGGGCATCGTGGTGATGGCGCTCACCATCTCCGGCCACCAGTCCGGCAACGGGATCCCGGTCTGGGTGAAGATCTCCTGCGCGACCATGCTCTCGCTGGGCACCTACGCGGGCGGCTGGCGGATCATGCGGACGCTCGGACGCAAGATCATCGAGCTGGACCCGCCGCAGGGCTTCGCGGCCGAGGCCACCGCCGCCACGGTCATGTACGTCACCTCGTTCGTCTTCAAGGCGCCGATCTCCACCACCCACGTGATCACCGCGGCGATCATGGGCGCGGGGGCCACCAAGCGGATCCGCGCGGTGCGCTGGGGCGTCGCGAAGAACATCGTGCTCGGCTGGTTCATCACGATGCCGGCGGCCGCGCTCGTCGCGGCGCTGGTGTACTGGTTCGCCCACCTGTTCTGGGGCTGACGGCCCCGCGGGACGCACGGAGCAGGACGCGCGGAGCAGGACGCACGAACGGACAGGGCCCGCCCCCACATCTCGGGGGCGGGCCCTTTTCCATGCCCCGTGGCGGCACCGCCATGCAGCACCACGGGACAGCTCGCGGTCCGTCACGCCGCTCGGCGCCGGGGCGCCGCCCGTGACGGGGCCGGTCTAGCCGAAGCGGCCGGAGATGTAGTCCTCGGTCGCCTGGACCTGCGGGTTGGAGAAGATCCGCTGGGTGTCGTCCAGCTCGACCAGCTTGCCCGGCTGGCCGACGCCGGCCAGGTTGAAGAAGGCGGTGCGGTCGCTGACGCGGGCCGCCTGCTGCATGTTGTGGGTCACGATGACGATGGTGAACTGCTCCTTCAGCTCGCCGATCAGGTCCTCGATGGCGAGGGTGGAGATCGGGTCGAGCGCGGAGCAGGGCTCGTCCATCAGCAGGACCTGGGGCTCGACCGCGATGGCGCGGGCGATGCACAGGCGCTGCTGCTGACCGCCGGAGAGGCCGGCCCCCGGCTTGTTCAGCCGGTTGTGGACCTCTTTCCAGAGGTTGGCGCCCTTCAGCGAGCGCTCCACCACCTCGTCCAGCACGGCCTTCTTCTTCACGCCGGCGAGCCGGAGACCGGCGATCACGTTGTCGTAGATCGACATGGTCGGGAACGGGTTCGGGCGCTGGAAGACCATGCCGACCGAGCGGCGCACGGCGACCGGGTCGACGTTGGAGGCGTACAGGTTCTCGTCGTCCAGGAGGACCTTGCCCTCGACCCGGGCGCCGGGGATCACCTCGTGCATCCGGTTGAGGGTCCGCAGGAAGGTGGACTTGCCGCAGCCGGAGGGGCCGATGAAGGCGGTCACCGAGCGGGGCTCGATGCTCATCGAGATGTCCTCGATGGCCTTGGTGGTGCCGTAGAAGGCCGACAGTCCGCTGACGTCGATGCGCTTGGCCATGATCGTTGCTTCTCTCGTCTGTCTCGTACGTCAGTCGGTCGCTCAGTGCCCGCCCTTGGGCGAGCGCCAGCGCGCGATGCCCCGGGCGATGAGGTTGAGCCCCATCACGAAGGCGATCAGCACCAGCGCCGCGCCCCAGGCACGGGCGTAGCCGAAGTCGTTGTTGACCTGCGAGTACTGCTGCCAGATGTACATCGGCAGGGACTGCTGCGGGCCTTCGAACGGGTTGTTGTTGATGGAGTCGGCGCCGAACACCAGCATCATCACCGGGGCGGTCTCGCCCGTGATGCGGGCGACCGCGAGCATCACACCGGTGGTGATGCCGCCGATCGCGGTGGGGAGGACGATCCGCAGGATGGTCTTCCACTTCGGCACGCCGAGCGCGTACGAGGCCTCGCGCAGCTCGTTCGGGACGAGCTTGAGCATCTCCTCGGTGGACCGGACCACGACCGGCATCATCAGGATCGCCAGTGCGAGGCTGCCCGAGAAGCCGGAGTAGCTGAAGCCCAGCGCGAGGTTCCAGATCGAGAGGATGAACAGACCGGCGACGATCGACGGGATGCCCGTCATGACGTCGACGAAGAAGGTGACCGCCTTGGCGAGCGTGCCGCGGCCGTACTCGACCAGGTAGACGGCGGTCAGCAGACCGATCGGGGCGGCGATGGCGGTGGCCAGGCCGACCTGCTCCAGGGTGCCGATCAGCGCGTGGTAGATGCCGCCGCCGGGCCCGGACTGGATCACGCCCTTCATGGAGTGGCCCAGGAAGTTCCCGTCGACCACGTGGATGCCCTGCTGGACGGTGTAGACCGTCAGGGCGACCAGCGGGACGACGGCCAGGATGAAGGCGACCCAGACCACCGAGGTGGCGAACCGGTCCTTGGCCTGCCGACGGCCCTCGACCTGGGCCGAGAGGGTGTAGCTGATCAGGAGGAAGAGCAGGCCCGAGATCAGGCCCCACTGGAGGTGGCTGGCCAGCCCGCCGACCGCGCCGATCCCGCAGCCGAGGGCGATCGAGCCGGCGGCGACGGCGGCCGGGGCCCACTTGGGCAGGCGGTTGGCGGTCAGCGGACGGCCGACGGGCCGGGCGTCCTCGACGAGCGCGGTGACGGTCATGCGTTGGCCCCCGAGTACTCCTTGCGGCGGGCGATGATCAGTCGCGCGGCACCGTTCACCAGCAGGGTGATGACGAACAGGACGAGGCCGGAGGCCATCAGCGCGTTGCGGCCGTTGTCCCCGGCCTCGGCGAACTTCAGCGCGATGTTCTGCGCGAAGGTGCCGCCGCCGGCGTCGAGGATGTGCAGCGACAGGACGTTGCTGGCGGACAGCACCACCGCGACCGCGATGGTCTCGCCGAGCGCGCGGCCGAGGCCGAGCATCGAGGCCGAGATGATGCCGGGGCGGCCGAACGGCAGCACCGCGGTGCGGATCATCTCCCAGCGGGTCGCGCCGAGCGCGAGCGCCGCCTCCTCGTGCATCCGCGGCACCTGGCGGAACACCTCGCGGGAGACCGCGGTGATGATCGGCAGGACCATGATCGCCAGCAGGATGCCGACGGTGAACAGGTTGCGCGGGGTGCCGGTCCTGGTCTGGTCGAAGATGTACGTCCAGCCCAGGTACTCGTTGAGCCAGCTGGTCAGACCGTCCATGTGCGGCACGAGGAAGAGCGCGCCCCAGAGGCCGTAGACGATGCTGGGGACGGCGGCGAGCAGGTCGACCAGGTAGGCGAACGGCTGGGCGATCCGGCGCGGCGCGTAGTGCGAGATGAACAGCGCGATCCCGATGGCCACCGGGACGGCGATCGCCATCGCGATGACGGCGCTGACGATGGTGCCGAAGGCCAGGACGGCGATGCCGAAGACGGGCTTCGGGGCGTCCGGCGTCCACTCGAAGGAGGTGAGGAAGTTGCCTTCGTTGGTGCTCAGGGCCTGGACCGACCGCCAGGTCAGGAACGCCGCGATGGCGGCCATGATGACCAGCAGCAGGATGCCCGAGCCCCGGGCGAGGTTCATGAAGATCTTGTCGCCGACCCGGCTGTCGCGCGGCCGGCGTTCCCTGCCTCGCGGGGCGGCAGGGGAGGATGAAGTCATTGGTCTACTCCGGTCTGGTGGTGCCGCCCCGGAAGGGGGAACGGCACCATGGCGGCGGTGCCCCGGACGTGGTGCTGGGTGTGGTGCGTTCCGGTGGGGCGGCCCCGGCCCCCCTCGCTCACGGGGCCGCCCCACCGGGGGTCCTGTCGGGTCAGGCCAGGGTCGCGATGACGCCGTTGACCTTGTCGGTCACGGCCTTCGGCAGCGGGACGTAGCCCTTCTCGCCGACGGCCTTCTGGCCCGCGTCGCTGGCCGTGTAGGTCAGGAAGGACTTCAGGGTGTCGAGGGTCTCGGCCTTGTTGCCCTTGTCGCAGACGATCTCGTAGGTGATCAGGACCAGCGGGTAGGAGCCCTCGTCCTTGGTCGCGTAGTCGAGCTTCAGCGCGAGGTCGCTGCCGGTGCCGGCGGCCTGGGCCTTGGCGATGGTGCTGGCGGCGTTCTCGGCGGTGGCCGCGACCGGCTTGGAGGCGCCCGTGTTGATGTCGGCGCTCTTCAGGCTGTTGGTCTGGGCGTAGGCCAGCTCGACGTAGCTGATCGAGTTCTTGACCTGCTTCACCTGGGCCGAGACGCCGGCGCTGCCGTTGGCCGACTGGCCGCCCTTGGCCGCCCAGGCCTTGCCGGCCGGGTAGGTCCAGGCGCCGCCGCCGGCGGCGGCGAAGTACTTGGTCAGGTTCTCGGTGGTGCCGGCGTCGTCCGAGCGGTGGAAGGTCTGGATCTCCGCGTCCGGCAGCTTGGCGCCCGGGTTCAGGGCGGCGATCGCCGGGTCGTTCCACTTGGTGATCTGCGAGTCGAAGATCTTGGCGGAGGTCGGGCCGTCCAGGACCAGGTTGTCGACGCCGTCGACGTTGTAGACCAGCGAGATCAGACCGCCGACCATCGGCAGGTCGATGCCCTGGCCGCCGGTGCAGACCGCCTTGGAGGCGTCGACCTCGGCCGGCTTGAGGGCCGAGTCGGAGCCGGCGAACTGGATCTTGCCCTGGTTGAACTGCTGGATGCCGGCACCGGAGCCGCCACCCTGGTAGTTGATCGTGCTGCCGGAGCAGGCGGCGGCGAAGCTGGTCTTCCAGACGTCCATCGCCGCGGTCTGCGCGGTCGAACCGGCGGCGATCAGCGAACCGGCCTTGCCACAGTTGATCGCGCTGGTCGCGGCGGAGCCGTTGGAGCCACCGGACGCGGTCGTGTTGTTGTTGTTGTCCGACCCGCAGGCGGCGAGCGACAGCGAGCTGACGAGCGCCATGGCACCGATCGCGAGGGCCTTGGAGCGGCCGTTCCGCTGGAGCTTCACAGGGGTGTCCCTTTCTGTGGCATTGCCCTTGGCGTGCGCCGTACGCGTACGGCCCAGCGCGGGTTTTGCTGTGGTCCGGGGCCCGTGCGGCCCTCCGGTGGTCCCGAAGTTAGGCCGGGTAAGTGACACGACAGCCGGTCGCAAGTGAACGGCGAGTGAACCTCGAACGGATGACAGGAAACTACGTCAGGTAGTAACGGTTGCGTCACGGGGAGGGCGCGACGAGATCACTTCCACTGTTCCTTCACCGGCGCGGCCCCCGCGGCCCGCACCGGCTCCGCCCCCAGGACCGCCAGCAGGGCGTCGACCAGCAGCCGGTCCTGGTCGTGGGTGAGCCGTGCGCGCGCCTTCCCGGCCGGCAGCCAGTCCAGCCGGTCCACCTCCCGGTTGGGCCGGAAGGACCCGCTCGACGGCACCGCCGCCCAGTAGCGGACCTCCTTCGGACGGCCCTGCACCCGGTAGTGCTGGGTGGGCAGCTCCGGGCCCAGCAGGCAGTGGAACCCGGTCTCCTCCCGGACCTCGCGCAGCGCCGCCTCGGCCATCCCCTCACCGGCTTCGAGCTTGCCCTTCGGCAGGCTCCAGTCGTCGTACTTGGGCCGGTGGACCAGCGCGATCCGCGGCCGCCCCAGCCGGCCGCTCTTCTTCGGCCGGCCCGGCAGCCACAGCACCGCGCCCGCCGCCAGGATCACCGGGCCGTGCCCCGCACCGGCCGCCGCCCGGCCGGTGCGCGGGCGCTCGCCCACCTCAGACCGTCCGGGGTGCGACGGAGTGCCCCCAGGCGTCGGCCGGGACGAGCTCCAGCCAGCCGTCCGGGCCGGGCGGCAGGTCCGGCCAGCGGCGGCCGACGGCGTACCGCGCCGACTCCACCTCCAGCCGCTGGTCGGCGTGCACCACGCCCAGCACGTACGCGGTCGCCGGGGTGATCCGCGGGGTGCGCGCCGCGGTGGCGGCGGTGACGGCGGCGTCCGCCGCCTCCTGCTGCCGGTCCAGCACCGCGTCCAGCCCGTCCAGCTCGGAGGACGCGCGGCCGCACACCTCCAGCACGTACCGGGCCCGCTTCACCAGGATCCGCAACCGCGCCCAGGGCGCGTCGTCGGCCGCCAGCGCGGTGTCCGCGTCCGTCGCCCCGCGGGACGCCGGCACCGCGCCCAGCCGGCGCAGCCCGTCCCCGCCGTACGGCGTCGCGGCCCGCTGCAGCGGCAGCTGCTGGGCGCCCGCGGACAGCGCGGCGAACGCGGCGGCGGCCTGCGGCAGCAGCACGGCCGGGGCCCGGCCGTCCGCCGAGTCCAGCAGCGGCGCCTCGCCGACCAGCAGGGTCATCCGGTCCGCCAGCGCGTGCAGCCGGGCGGAGCGGAGCTCCTGGAGCACGGTGGAGTGCGCCCTGGTCCGGGCCAGGGTCAGCTGCCGGTCCAGCAGCGCGCGCGCCTTGGGGGCGCCCGCGTGGCCGGCCAGCATGCCCGTCCCCTCCGGGTCGGTGCCGCTCAGCAGGTCCAGCGCGCCCAGCAGCCGGGCCGAGCGGCGGACGTAGCCGGGCTCCAGCGCCAGCAGGTTGAGCAGCCAGCGCAGCTCGGTGCGCGACTCCTGCGCCCAGGTCTGTTCGAAGACCGAGCCGAAGGTGTGCAGCAGCCCGCCGATCCGCCGGACGGCCCGCAGCAGGTCCGAGGTGCCGGCCGACGGGACGGTCGAGGCCGTCCCGGGTCTGGCACCGACCTCGCCCACCGCCAGCGGCAGCGCGCGCAGGAAGGCGCCGGCCTGGACGGTGAGGTGGCGGGAGAGGATGTCCCCGGCGGTCGCTGTGGAGGCCGCCTGGGCCGTCATCGGCGCTTCGGTCATGGCGTGGTAGATCCCCGTTCCCCCGGGGCGGTCCCCCGGAGCTGGTGGCCGACCGCCGGAACAGGTCCCCTTCGGGCCCCGAGGGGCCCGACTGCTCCGGCGGCTCGCATCAGTGGGCGCGTCAGCGCGAGGTGGCGGCCCTGCGGCGCTGGCGCGAGTCGATCAGCAGGTCCTGGACGTGTCGCAGCGGCCGGCCCTCGGCGTCCTGCGAGTGCCTGGTCCAGGCGCCGTCCGGCCCCAGGTGCCAGGACTCGGTCTCGTCCGACACCCCGAGGTCGATCAGCCCGGACAGCTCGGCGCGGTGCGCCGGATCGGTGATCCGCAGCAGCGCCTCGATCCGGCGGTCCAGGTTGCGGTGCATCATGTCGGCGCTGCCGATCCAGACCTCCGGATCGCCGTTGTTGCCGAACACGAAGATCCGGGAGTGCTCCAGGAAGCGGCCCAGGACGCTGCGGACCCGGATGTTCTCGCTCAGCCCCGGGACACCCGGGCGGATCGCGCAGATCCCGCGCACCCAGACGTCCACCGGCACCCCGGCCTGGGAGGCCCGGTACAGCGCGTCGATCACGGCCTCGTCGACGATCGAGTTGACCTTGACCTTCACGTAGGCCGGGCGGCCCGCCCGGTGGTGGGCGATCTCGTTGTGGATCCGCGCGACCAGCCCGTCGCGCAGGCCGCGCGGGGCGGTCAGCAGACGGCGGTAGGACTCGCGGCGCGAGTAGCCGGAGAGCCGGTTGAACAGGTCGGAGAGGTCCGCGCCGACCTGCGGGTCGGAGGTGAGCAGACCGAGGTCCTCGTACAGCCGGGCCGTCTTCGGGTGGTAGTTGCCGGTGCCGACGTGCGAGTAGCGGCGCAGGGTGTCGCCCTCCTGCCGGACCACCAGCGAGAGCTTGCAGTGCGTCTTCAGCCCGACCAGGCCGTACACCACGTGGCAGCCGGACTCCTCCAGCTTGCGGGCCCACTTGATGTTGGCCTGCTCGTCGAAGCGCGCCTTGATCTCGACCAGCACCAGCACCTGCTTGCCGGACTCGGCCGCGTCGATCAGCGCGTCGACGATCGGCGAGTCGCCGGAGGTGCGGTACAGGGTCTGCTTGATCGCCAGCACGTCCGGGTCGGCGGCGGCCTGCTCCAGGAAGGCCTGCACCGAGGTGGAGAAGCTGTCGTACGGGTGGTGCAGCAGGACGTCGCGCTCGCGCATCGCGGCGAAGATGTCCGGCTGGGAGGCCGACTCGACGTCGGTCAGCCCGCGGGCCGTGCCGGCCACGAACTTCGGGTACCTGAGCTCCGGGCGGTCCAGCTCGGCGATCCCGAACAGCCCGGTCAGGTCCAGCGGCCCGGGCAGCGGGAAGACCTCCGCCTCGGTGATGTTCAGCTCCCGCACCAGCAGGTCCAGGATGTACGGGTCGATCGACTCCTCGACCTCCAGCCGGACCGGCGGGCCGAAGCGCCGCCGCATCAGCTCCTTCTCCAGGGCCTTGAGGATGTTCTCGGTGTCGTCCTCCTCCACCTCCAGGTCCTCGTTGCGGGTGACGCGGAAGGCGTGGTGGGCCAGCACCTCCATCCCCGGGAAGAGCTCCTCCAGGTGGGCGCCCATGACGTCCTCCAGCGGGACGTACCGCTGGGGCGAGGCCTCCAGGAAGCGGGCCAGCGACTGCGGCACCTTGACCCGCGCGAAGTGCTTGTGCCCGGAGACCGGGTTGCGCACCACGACGGCCAGGTTCAGCGAGAGTCCCGATATGTACGGGAAGGGGTGCGCCGGGTCGACGGCCAGCGGGGTCAGCACGGGGAAGATCTTCTGCCGGAACAGCGTGTGCAGCCGGGCCTGCTCCTTCTCGGCCAGCTCCGACCAGCGGACCAGCTCGATGCCCTCGGTGGCGAGGTCCGGCAGCACCTCCTGCTGGAAGGCGGCGGCGTGGCGGGCCATCAGCTCGCGCGAGCGGGTCCAGATCAGGTCCAGCACCTCGCGCGGCTGGAGGCCGGAGGCACTGCGCGTGGCGACGCCGGTGGCGATCCGGCGCTTGAGGCCGGCCACCCGGACCATGAAGAACTCGTCCAGGTTGCTCGCGAAGATCGCCAGGAACTTCGCCCGCTCCAGCAGCGGGATGCCCGGGTCCTCGGCCAGCTCCAGGACCCGCTCGTTGAACGCGAGCCAACTGCGCTCGCGGTCCAGGAAGCGGCCCTGCGGCAGCGCTTCGAACTCCTCTTCGTCCGTGGCCGGCAGCTCCGGCGGGATCCCCAGCGCGCTGGACATCCGGGCCGGGGGCGACAGCGGGGCAGAGACGGGGCGGGGGATGCTCATGGGCTCCAGCTCCTCCAGCAGCAGGACGGCGTCCGGACGCGATGGGCTCTGCGGGCCGTCGCCCTCGCCCCGGGCCGGACCCGGGGACAGCACCCACCCTCCGGGCGCGGTCCGTACAGGACCGGCCGGTGCGTGGCGGTCGACTCTGCACGAGCGAGACACTACGGACTTCATCCTGTGATCTTCGCGGCAGCAATTGAATCCACGGTAAACACCGCATGGCCGGGAGGAAAGCTGAGTCGGTCGGGGCAAGGGGTTAAGCCGTCCCGTACCCCGTCCGTTCCCTGGTCCGTGCCCCGGTCCGGGGGTGTTCCGGGGGCGTTCCGGCCGACGGCGGCTACCGGCGGCTAGGCGGGGCGGGGCGCCCGGTACGGGGCCCGGTACATGAGGTCCACCTCGTGGACGGTGAACCCCAGGCGTTCGTACACCCGCACGGCCACCGGGTTGTCGGCGTCGACGTAGAGGAGGACGGCGCCCAGTCCGCGCTCGCCGGGGCCGGTGCCGGTCAGGTGGCGAAGGCCCGCCGCGGTCAGTGCCCGGCCGAGGCCGCTGCCCTGCTCCGCCGGGTCCACGCCGACCACGTACACCTCGCCGAGCTCGGGCTCGGTGGCGGTGGCCGGGTGCACCTTGGTCCAGTGGAAGCCGACCACCTTGCCGTCCCGGGTGGCGAGGAAGAAGCCGGCCGGGTCGAACCAGGGCTCGGCGATCCGCTCGGCCAGGTCCTGCTCGGTCCAGGTGCCCTGCTCGGGGTGGTGGGCGAAGGCCAGGGCGTTCAGCCGCAGCCACTCGGCGTCGTCCTCCCCCGGGCGAAAGGTCCGGAGCTCGATGCCCGCGGGGACGACCACGTCCTCGGTCTGCGGGCCGGGCCGGCGCATCTGGCGCAGTTCGCGGACCAGCTCCGCGCCGTACGCCTCGGCCAGGTGCCGGGCCGCCGGGTGGCCGCCGTGCACCCAGAAGTCCACCGCCTCGCGCCCCGCGCGGTGGGCCTGTGCCAGGACGGCGTCCACCAGCGGACGGGCCAGGCCGCGACCGCGGACGGCGGGATCGACCACCAGCTCGGCGGCGGGGTTGGCGGCCGGGTTCTCCGGCACCTCCAGCTGGCCGTAGCCGAGGACGGCTCCGGTTTCGGACTCGGGTTCGGCCCCGGATTCGGTCTCTACGAGATGGATGACGCCCGGGCGCGGAATCTCCGCGTTCCGCAGCCGGAGCCGGCCCTGCTCGGACACGGCGGCCCGGCCGTCCACCGCCTGGGCCTCCGCCAGAACACGCAGGGCGCCGTCGCGCTGCGCGGGCCGGAGCACATCGTTCGCAATGACCGCTGTCTGATCGTCCATGCCCTGACGATACGTCACCGGAAATGCGAAGAACCCCCATCCGGGACCCGGATGGGGGTTCTTCTGAAGAATTGTTCGGCGGCGTCCTACTCTCCCACAGGGTCCCCCCTGCAGTACCAT
>NZ_JBHVEU010000088.1:0-24078 GCF_042802075.1 Kitasatospora sp. NPDC057518 | reverse complement strand
GACGGCGCCCCGCCCGGGGCGGGTCCGTTCCGTACGGGTGCCCTACGCGCCGACCCGCACCAGCGCCAGGGTGATGTTGTCCGGCCCGCCGGCCTCGATCGCCGCCTTCCACAGCTCGAACGCCGCCCTGCCGTCCGAGCGGTCCGCCCCCTCGAACGACCGCTCCAGCAGCCCGGCCAGCTCCTCCTCGGGCACCGGGTCGGTCAGGCCGTCGCTGCACACCAGGTACCGGTCCCCGGCGGTCAGCGGTACGGCCCGGACGTGCGGCTCGACGAAGGTGAGCCCGAGCGAGCCGCCCAGGGTCTGGGTGACCACCGAGGTGGTGCGCCGTCCGGGCGGCAGCGGCGGGCTGTCGTCCACGCTCACCCGGCGCAGCCCGTCCCCGGTGATCCGGTAGACCCGGCTGTCGCCGACGTTGAAGGCCAGCGCCCACTCGGGCAGCAGCACCAGCCCGGCGACGGTGGTGCCCATCGCGGCGAGCTCCGGCTCCTCGGCGGCGGCCGCGTAGACGGCCCGGTTGCAGGCCAGGAGCTCCTCGCGGACGGCCTCCTCGCCGTCCAGCGCGCCCCCGTCGGCGGCGAGCCGGCGGGCGACCAGGGCACTGGCCACCTCGCCGCCGGGGTGGCCGCCCAGGCCGTCGGCGACCGCGATCACGCAGGGCGGGCCGAGCGGGAAGAGCAGGGTCTGCGGGTTGGTGGTCACGGTGGCGCAGAGCGTCCACGGCCCGACCGTGAGGCTGTCCTCGTTGTGCTCCCGCACCAGGCCCTCGTGGCTCAGCGCGCTCACCGCGATGTACGGGCCCATCGTCCGCCGCCCTTCCGGAGCCTTCCCTGGCCGCCCGCGCCGTCCATTGTCGTCGCTGGGGAGGGGGGACGACGAGGGGGAGCGGGGGAGGGGGAATAACGGGCCCCACCCGGATGCTAAGGTGGTTGAAAGTTGGACTACCTGGGATGTGGTGATCAGCATGCAGTTCGGAATCTTCTCCGTCGGCGACGTGACGACCGACCCGACCACCGGCCGCACCCCGACCGAGCACGAGCGGATCAAGGCGATGGTCGCCATCGCCCGCAAGGCCGAGGAGGTCGGCCTGGACGTCTTCGCGACCGGCGAGCACCACAACCCGCCGTTCGTCCCGTCCTCGCCGACGACCATGCTCGGCTACATCGCCGCGCAGACCGACCGCATCATCCTCTCCACGTCGACCACGCTGATCACCACCAACGACCCGGTGAAGATCGCCGAGGACTTCGCGATGCTCCAGCACCTGGCCGAGGGCCGGGTGGACGTCATGATGGGCCGCGGCAACACCGGCCCGGTCTACCCCTGGTTCGGCCAGGACATCCGCCAGGGCATCCCGCTCGCGATCGAGAACTACGCGCTGCTGCACCAGCTGTGGCGCGAGGAGGTCGTCGACTGGCAGGGCCGCTTCCGCACCCCGCTCCAGGGCTTCACCTCCACCCCGCGCCCGCTGGACGACGTCCCGCCGTTCGTCTGGCACGGCTCGATCCGCAGCCCCGAGATCGCCGAGCAGGCCGCCTACTACGGTGACGGCTTCTTCGCGAACAACATCTTCTGGCCCAAGGAGCACTTCAAGAAGCTGATCAACCTCTACCGCGAGCGCTTCGCCCACTACGGCCACGGCACGCCCGAGCAGGCGGTCGTCGGCCTCGGCGGACAGGCGTTCATGCGGAAGAACTCCCAGGACGCGGTGCGCGAGTTCCGTCCGTACTTCGACAACGCGCCGGTGTACGGGCACGGGCCCTCGCTGGAGGAGTTCACCGAGCAGACCCCGCTGACCGTGGGCAGCCCGCAGGAGGTCATCGAGAAGACCCTGACCTTCCGCGAGTCCTTCGGCGACTACCAGCGCCAGCTGTTCCTGATGGACCACGCCGGCCTGCCGCTGAAGACGGTGCTGGAGCAGCTGGACCTGCTCGGCGAGGAGGTCGTGCCGGTGCTGCGCGAGGAGTTCGCCAAGGGCCGCCCGGCCGGGGTGCCGGACGGGCCGACCCACGCCGCGCTGGTCGCGGCCAAGGACGAGAAGGATGAGAAGGACGAGAACACCGTGGAGGTGGCCAAGTGACCGCGTTCAAGCTGGTGGTGGTGAGTGCCGGGCTGAGCAAGCCGTCCTCGACCCGGCTGCTGGCCGACCGGCTCGCCGACTCGACGGTGCGCCGACTCGCCCTGGAGGGGCGGGAGGCGGAGGTCACCGTGGTCGAACTGCGGGACCTGGCGGTGGAGATCGCCAACAACCTCGTCACCGGCTTCCCCGGCGCCGGGCTGCGCGCGGCGATCGAGGCGGTCACGGAGGCGGACGCCCTGATCGCGGTGACGCCGATCTTCACGGCCTCGTACAGCGGCCTGTTCAAGTCCTTCTTCGACGTGGTCGACAACGACGCGCTCACCGGCAAGCCGGTGCTGATCGCCGCCACCGGCGGCACGCCCCGGCACTCGCTCGCCCTGGAGCACGCCGTCCGCCCGCTGTTCAGCTACCTGCGCGCGGTGGTGCTGCCGACGGCCGTCTACGCGGCCACCGACGACTGGGGCGCGGCGGGGGACGGGCTCACCGACGGCCTGCCGCGCCGGATCGACCGGGCGGCCGGCGAGCTGGCGGCCCTGCTGGCCGGGCGGGCCCCGGCGGCGCCGGTGCTGCCCGACCAGGTGGTGCCGTTCGCCGAGCAGCTGGCGGCCCTGCGGGTCTGAGCCGGCCTCGGCCCCCGGTCGAACGGCCCCGTCGGGACAGCCTCCGACGGGGCCGTTCGGCGCGTCCGCTCGGCGGGCCCGTCCGGTGAGCCCGTCCGGCGGGGTCGTCCGCCGATGCCGTTCGGATGCGCGTCGGCCGTGCCGGATTGTCCGCTTTGCGGTGTAATCATTCCCATGATCAGATTAGTGCTGGTCCGTCCCCCGTTCGGCGTCCCCGCACCGCGGCGGGGGCGGCTGCCGTGAGCCTGCTGCGGGAGAACCCCGTCCTCGCGCTGTTCGTCTGCCTGGCGCTCGGCTACCTGCTCGGCAAACTGCGCGTCGGGCCGATCCAACTCGGCGGAATCTGCGGCACGTTGATCGTCGCCATGCTGATCGGCAGCCGGCACGTCAGCGTCGACGCCGACGTCAAGAACGTCGCCTTCGCCCTGTTCATCTTCTCGCTCGGCTACATCGCGGGCCCCCAGTTCTTCGCCAACCTCAACGCCAAGGGCCTGCGCTTCGCGGTGCTCTGCGTCATGGAGGCGGTGCTGGTCGTCGGAATGGCCTACGGCATCGGCAAGGCCTTCGACCTGGACGTCGGCACCGCGGCCGGCATCCTGGCCGGGGCGGCCACCGAGTCGGCCGTGGTCGGCACCGCCCAGGAGGCGATCGCCAACCTCTCCGGCATCAGCGCCGACCAGTCCGCCCAGCTGCAGAACCACGTGGCCGCCGCCTACTCGGTCTGCTACCTCTTCGGCCTGGTCTCCATCGTGCTGCTGACCAGCCAGATCTTCCCGCTGGTCATGCGGATCAAGCTGCCCGACGCCTCCAGGGAACTGTGGGAGGGGCTGCGCGGCGGCAAGGGCGCGCCGGCCGCCGACGAGCAGCCCGCACTGCCTCCGCTGGTCGGCCGTACCTACCTGGTCTCCCAGGGCGAGGGCTCGGCCATCGCCCGGGTCGAGGAGGTCCAGCCCGGCCTGGTCACCGTCGAGGGCGTCCGGCGGGACGGCCGCACCCTCCACCCCGACCGGGACTTCCGGCTGCGCCGCGGCGACCTCGTGCTGCTGGTCGGCCGCCGCGAGGCGGTCATCGACACCGGCCACGAACTGGGCCCGGAGACCTCCGGCGTACCCGGCCTGGACAGCCCGCTGGTGGTCCGCGACATCGTCCTCACCAACCGGGACTTCGTCGGCCGGACGGCGGGGGAGCTGGCCGAGGAACAGCCGTCCACCACCTCCGGGATCTACCTGACCGACATCCAGCGGGTCGACCAGCACCTGCCCGCGATCGCCGACACCGAGCTGCACCGCGGCGACACCGTGACCGTCACCGGCGCCCGTTCGGCCGTCGACCGGTTCGCCGCCAAGGCCGGCGTCGGCATCCGCAAGGACGCCATCGACTACATCTACATCAGCCTCGGCATTTGCGTCGGCGTGCTGATCGGCCTGGTCACCGTGCACGCCGGGAACGCCGCGCTCTCGCTCGGCACCGGCGGCGGCTGCCTGGTCTCCGGTCTGGTCTTCGGCTGGCTCCGGGCCCAGCGGCCCACCTTCGGGGCCTATCCGCCGGTCGCCGCGCAGACCGCCAAGGACCTCGGGCTCTCCGTCTTCATCGCGGTCACCGGCCTGGCCGCGGGCCCGGACGCGGCGGCGCTGCTCAAGGACCACCCGGTGCTGCTGCCGCTGTCCGGCATCCTCATGGTCACCGTCCCGGCCGTGCTCTCGCTGTTCGTCGGCCGCAAGCTGCTGAGGATCGAGCCGCCGATCCTGGTCGGCGCCATCGCCGGCCAGCAGTGCAGCACCCCGGCGATCACCGCCGTCACCAACGTCGCGCAGAGCAGCATCCCGATGCTGGGCTACACGATCACCTACACCATCTCCAACTTCCTGCTCCCGCTCACCGGACCGATCCTGGTCGGCATGCTGGGGAGCTGACATGACGGACCGTCACATCATCGCGTCGAGCGCCGGCGCCGCCGCCGTGCGGCGAGGAGGGCCGTCCGGGACGCCGCCGCCGTCGCCGTGCCGGGCCGAACGCCCGTCCTCCCGAGGAGAGTCGAGAACGCCATGACGAAGCCCACGACCGGCCGCGAGGAGATCCGCCGACTGGCCCGGCTCAGCCCCTTCGAGCTCAAGGCCGAGTTCGTCCGGCTCGCCGAGGCCTACCAGCGCGACGAGCCCGGGCAGAAGGGCAAGTCCACCGCCCACATGCTCAACGCCGGTCGCGGCAACCCGAACTGGGTCTGCACCGGCCCCCGCGAGGCCTGCCTCGCGCTCGGCCACTTCGCGCTGGCGGAGAGCCGCCGGGTCTGGACCGCCGACGACCTCGGCGGCATGCCGGAGCGGTCCGGCATCGCCGGCCGCTTCGACGCCTTCGTCCGCAGCCACCCCGGGCTTCCCGGCATCGAGCTGCTCCGGCGCAGCGTCGAACTCGCCGTCGACCGCTTCGGGTTCGAGCGCGAGGCCTTCCTCCACGAGCTCGCCGACGCGAGCATCGGCGACAACTACCCCGTCCCCGACCGGATGCTGGTGCACGCCGAGCGGATCGTCCGCGGCTACCTCCAGGAGGAGCTGATGGACCGGCGGCCCCCGTCGCCGCAGCAGCCCGAGCTGTTCGCCACCGAGGGCGGCACCGCCGCGATGTGCTACGTCTTCGACTCGCTGACGAAGAACGGCCTGCTGCACAAGGGCGACCGGATCGCCCTGATGGTGCCGGTGTTCACCCCGTACATCGAGATCCCCGAACTGGACACCTACGGCTTCGAGGTGGTCCGGATCCAGGCCGACAAGCTGGTCGAGACCGGGGTGCGGGAGTGGCGCTACCCGGCGGACGAGGTCGCCAAGCTGGCCGACCCCGGGATCAGGCTGGTCTGCCTGGTCAACCCGAGCAACCCGCCCTCCCTGGCGCTGTCCCGGCAGGTCACCGACCAGATCAAGCAGATCGTGGCCACCACCAACCCCGACCTGATGATCGTCACCGACGACGTGTACGGCACCTTCGTGGACGGCTTCCGCACCCTGGCCGCCGAACTGCCCCGCAACACCCTGCTCGTCTACTCGTACTCCAAGCACTACGGCGCCACCGGCCACCGCCTCGGGGTGATCGGCCTGGACCGGGACAACGTGATCGACGACCTGATCGCCGCCCTCCCCGCGGAGTGGAAGGAGCGCCTCGCGCGCCGGTACGGCACGCTGAGCCTGGAACCCGGGAAGCTCCGCTTCATCGACCGGCTGGTCGCCGACTCCCGGCAGGTCGCGCTCAACCACACCGCCGGCCTCAGCCTGCCGCAGCAGGCCCAGATGGTGCTCTTCTCGCTGTTCGCGCTGCTGCCCGAGGGCAAGGCGTACAAGGCGCGGGTGCAGGGCATCGTCCGCCGGCGGCTCGACCTGCTGATGGAGGGCTCCGGAATGAAGATCGCGGACGACCCCGGGCGGGCCGGCTACTACGTCGAGCTCGACCTGCTGGCCGAGGCCGAACGGGTCGCGGGCAAGGACTTCGCGACCTTCCTGGAGAAGAACTACGAGCCCACCGAACCGCTGTTCCGGCTCGCCGAGCAGACCGGCGTGGTGCTGCTCAACGGCGGCGGCTTCGACGGGCCCGAATGGTCCGTCCGGGTCTCGCTGGCGAACCTCGACGACCTCGACTACCTGAAGATCGGGCACCACCTCAAGCAGATCTTCGCGGACTACCGCGCCGAGTGGGACGCCTCCCGGGCGTCCTGAGAAAAGCCACGACGACGAGGAGAACCACCACCATGCAGGCCGAATCGCAAGCCGTCCTCTCCCCGCTGACCAGCGCGGCCGTCTTCCTGGTCCTCACCGTCGAACCCGGCCGCGAGGCCGCCGTCCGCGACCTGCTGCCCGAACTCGCCGGACTGCGCCGCGCGGTCGGCTTCAGGGCCCCCGAGGGCGGCCTCACCTGCGTCACCGGCATCGGCTCCGAGCTCTGGGACCGCCTCTTCACCGGCCCCCGCCCGGCCTCCCTGCACCCCTTCCAGGAGGTCGCCGGCCCCCGCCACCGTGCCCCGGCCACCCCCGGCGACCTGCTGCTGCACGTGCGGGCGGAGCGGATGGACCTCTGCTTCGAACTGGCCGCGCAGCTCACCGGCCGGCTCGCCGGGGCCGCCACCGTCGTCGACTCCGTCCAGGGCTTCAAGTACTTCGAGGACCGCGACCTGCTCGGCTTCGTCGACGGCACCGAGAACCCGGAGGGCCGGGCCGCCGAACGCGCGGCCCTGGTCGGCGCCGAGGACCCGGGGTTCACCGGCGGCAGCTACGTCCTCGTCCAGCGGTACGTGCACGCCATGGACAAGTGGAACGCGCTGAGCGTCGAGCAACAGGAGGGGGCGGTCGGCCGCACCAAACTCGACGACATCGAACTGTCCGACGACGCCAAACCCGCCGACTCGCACGTGGCACTCACCGTCATCACCGGCCCGGACGGCGAGGAGCGGAAGATCGTCCGCTTCAACATGCCGTACGGCACCTTCGGCTCCGCGGACCGCGGCGGCGAGTCCGGCACCTACTTCATCGGCTACGCGGCCGACCCCGGGGTGACCGAGCAGATGCTGCGCAACATGGTCGTCGGCAACCCGCCCGGCACCACCGACCGGCTGCTCGACTTCTCCACCGCCGTCACCGGCGGGCTGTTCTTCGTCCCGACCGCCGACTTCCTCGACTCCCCGCCCCCGGCGCCCTCGGCGGCCCCCGCCTCCCGCCCCGGGGACGGCTCGCTCGGCATCGGCAGCCTCAAGCAGACCCCCTGACAGACCCCCTGAACAGGACCCCGCCCATGGACAACCTCCACCGCGACCTCGCCCCGATCTCCACCGCCGCCTGGGAGGAGATCGAGGAGGAGGCCCGCCAGACCTTCAAGCTCCACATCGCCGGCCGCCGCGTCGTCGACCTCAACGGCCCCGAGGGCGCCACCCTCGCCGCCGTCGGCACCGGCCACCTGACCGCCATCGACCCCCCGACGGACGGCATCCAGGCCCGCGCCCGCACCGCCCAGCCGGTGGTCGAGCTACGCGTCCCCTTCACCGTCCGCCGCGACGCCGTGGACGACGTCGAACGCGGCTCCCGGGACTCCGACTGGCAACCCGTGAAGGACGCGGGCCGCAAGCTCGCCCTGGCCGAAGACCGCGCCGTCTTCGAGGGCTACCGCGCGGCCTCCATCGACGGCATCCGCGCCGCCTCCACCAACCCGCCGGTCCAACTCCCCGAGGACGTCCGCGAATACCCGGAGGCCGTCAGCCGCGCCCTCACCGCCCTCCGCCTGGCCGGCGTCGGCGGTCCCTACTCACTCCTGCTCGGCGCCGCCGCCTTCACCGCCGTCAACGAGACCAGCGACCACGGCTACCCGGTCCACAACCACCTCGCCCGCCTCCTCGACGGCGAGATCATCTGGGCCCCGGCCATCGAAGGCGCCTACCTGCTCTCCACCCGAGGCGGCGACTTCGAACTCCACCTCGGCCAGGACGCCTCCGTGGGCTACCTCTCCCACGATGCCGAAACGATTCAGCTCTACCTTCAGGAGACGCTGACGTTCCGCGTGTACACGGGAGAGGCGGCCGTCGTCCTACGCGGCTAGCACCAGAGAGGCATGGAAGCAGCGAACAGGAATATGTGCATGAGCATGTTCATGGAACGTAGTGACTTTCTGCCTCAGTTGCGGTCGGCATGATCACCGATGTGGGCAGATCCTAGACAGAAAGTGTCCCGAACGTCGAGCTGGCGATCTGGAAGAGAACAGAGTTCCGGTAGTGATTATATGACAAGCTTGGCGAGCGCCGAGCGGGCCAGCGCGGCTTCGTCGGCGATATTCACCTGCTCGGCCAGGCGTACGGCTACGGTCAGATGTGCGGCGGCGGCGGTCGTATTCCCGAGTGCGGCCTCGCAGTGGCCCAGGCCGCGCAGAGCCCCGGCCTCCTCCCGGGCCGCGCCGATGGATCTGGCCAACTGCAGGGCGGCCGCGTGCTGGTCGCGTGCCTGGTCGTGCCGACCCGCTGCCGACAGGGTCTTGCCGAGGCCGTTGAGACCGTCGGCTTCGTAACGGACGCTGCCGACCTCGCGGAAGGTTGTCAAAGCCGACCGGTAAAGCGAAAGGGCATGTTCGAGCTCATCGGGGATCGTGAGTGTCGCCGCCAGGTTTGTGCGTACGACGGACAGCTCCAGTTGTGGCATGAGGCCGTCCCCGATCTCCAGAATGTGTTCGAATGTGTCGCGTGCCATGGAACTCCGCCCGGCTCCGAGGTGGAGTTCTCCGAGATTGTTGAGTATTCGGAACTCAAGAACTCTGTCGTTGAATTTTCTGGCGAATGGAAGGGCGCTTTCATAGTCGGCGAATGCCGATTTCGAATCTCCGGTCGAGCGATGCAGGATGCCGATGTTGGCGAGGCAGCGGGCGGCATTCCACTGGTCGTCCTGCTCCAGTCGAATGGCGAGCACCTCCTTTTGGAGGGCCAGGGCTTCGTGAAGCCGGCTCTGATGCCACCGCAGCTGTCCGAGGAGATTGAGGGCGTTCGCCGCCGCGTCCAGGTCGCCTTCCGTGCGGGCGAGAGCGAGGCCGCGTTCGAGGGCCTCGGCGGCGGGCTCGTAGTGGGACGCGTGGGCGAGGGTCGCGCCCAGGTCGATCAGCGCCCACGCCTCCTGTCGGTCGTTCGTCTGCGACCGCCAGTGGGTCGCGGCCGCTCGGTGCATGTCCTGTGCCTCGCTCCAGTAGGCCTCGGCGTTCAGGTGGCCGGCCAGGACGTGGGCGAGCCATGCTCCGGCTTCCGCGAGGCCGCTGACGTGAGCGTATGCCGTCAGGGTGATCAGGCTGGCGTGCTCGACCTCAAGCCAAGTGCGTGCCGATTCCGGTGAGTTCATGGCGATGTCGCCCAATGTATCTGAAAGAGGGCCGAGTTGGTGATCGTCTGGTAGGTGTGATCTCGATCTGTGCGGGTAGAGCAGATGGTCCGCGCGGTCGGCGGCGTGCAGGGAGAAACGGAGCAGGCGGCGGTCGGCCGATTCGCGCTGTTTCCGATCGACGCCCAGCGCCATTGCGAACTCCCGTAATAGATCATGGAGTTGGTACCGCTCAGGTGCGATCTCCTGGATCAGGTGGCAGTTCAACAATGCCTCCAGAACCTCATCAGTCTCATCGACACTCCGCCCGAGCAGGGCCGCTGCCGCATGGACGCCGAAATCCGGTCCGGGGTAGAGACCGAGCAGCCGGAATGCCGACCGCTGGCTGGCGGAAAGGTACTGGTAGGAGACCTCGAAGACCCGGGCGATGCTGGAGGTGCCGCTGCGGATCTCGGCGAGCCTGCCGTTCTTCCGGGAGAGGCGCCGGGCGAAGTGGGCGAGGGTCCAGGACGGGCGGCCCTTGAAGCGGCTGGCGGCGATCTCGATGGCGAGGGGCAGATGGCCGCAGCGCTCGACGATGTCGATGATGCGTTCGGTGTCCGTCGAGCGCTCGGGGCCGACCACGTTGGTGAACAGGGCCACGGCGTCGTCCACTGTCAGCACGTCCAGGAACACCGGCCGGGCGTCCGGGAGCTCCGTCAGCCGCTGGCGGCTGGTGACGAGTACCAGGGCGGACGGGGCGGGCGGCAGCAGCGGGCGGACCTGAGCGGCGTTCGAGGCGTCGTCGAGGATGACGACGGCGCGGCGCGAGGACAGCGCCTCGGCGCACAGTGCGAAGACCTCGTCGGCGTCGAGCGGGATGGTGCTGGCGGGCACTCCCAGGCGTCTGAGCAGCAGGGCGCCTGCGGCCTCCGGGGTGAGCGGCGGCTGGTTGCCGACGTGGGCGCGCAGGTTGAGGTAGACGTAGCCGTCCGGGAAGTGCTCGCGCATCAGGTCGGCGGCGTGCAGGGCGAGGGTGGTCTTGCCGACCCCGGGCATGCCGAGGATCGCCGAGACGGTGACGACGCCGCCGCGGGCGAGCCGGGTGTCAGGGCCGGGCAGGACGCGGCGGAGGTCGTCCTCCCGGCCGATCAGCCGGTGCCGCCCGGGGATGTCGGCGGGCGGTACGGCCAGGGGGGCGGGGGTCAGTACGGCCTCGTTCCGTACCGGCGGCCCAGGGAGCGGGTCGCCGTGCAGGATGAGCTGGTGGAGGCGGGTGAGCGGTTCGCCGGGCTCGGTGGCGAAGTGGGCTCGGAGCAGTCGGGCGACGGCGGGGTAGACGGCCAGCGCGTCGGTCTGTCGGCCGACGGCGTAGAGCGCGGTCATCAGGTGGCCGGCGAGGCGTTCGTCGGTGGGGCGGTGCTCGCGCAGGGCGGTGAGTTCGGGGATCAGTTCGGCGAAGTGGCCGATGCGCAGGTCGATCTCGATCCGGCGCAGCGTGGTGGTGAAGTGCTGGTCGGCCATGGCGGCGCGGGTGTTCTGGGCCCAGGTGCCGGGCAGGCCGGCCAGGGGTTCGCCGCACCACAGGTTGGTGGCGCGGCTGAGCACGGTTCTGGCCTGGTGGTCCTGTCCGTTCTCGGCGAGTAGTCCGGCTTGGTCGGAGAGGTCCAGATATCGGTGCCAGTCAATCAGCAGTGGGTCCGCCCGCAGAATGTACGTGTGCGATTGGGTGTCGATCGTGGGCACGTCCCCGGTGGCATTCGCCCCCGAGGCCTGCGCCGCCCGCCGCAGTAGTGCGCGCAGGTGGGAGACGTGGCTGTAGAGGCTGGTCAGTGCGCTGGGCGGAGGTTCCTCGCCCCACAGTCGGTATGCGAGCGAGTCGTGGGAGAGCGGCCTTCCGACCTCCAGGGCCAGGGCGGCCAGCAGTTGCCGTCGCTTGTCGGACGGAATCGCCAATGGCTCTCCGTTCACCGACAGTTCAACTGAACCGAGGAGATGAACCTTCATCGTGACGTCCCCCGCCGGTTGGCTACCAGCTTGCTGTGTCGCGGGTGAGCATCGCATGCGTCCGGGGCAACCGGCTATACCACTGTGGGGTTCCGGGGCCGTACTTTTGGGAATAATCTCGACTTGACGATACGTCATGTGATAGCGCCGCACCGATAATTCGTCCGAGGCTGGGGGGCCAGTGACAGGATCGACCGTGCTCGGCGGATGCCCGTGAACGACGTCAACCTGCCGTACGGAGTGGTACGGAACTCGCTGGCCGGTGCCGCGACGGTCTCCGGCCCGGTGGTGCAGGCCGGCGCGATCCACGGCGGGTTGCACCTGCACGGTTCGTCGGCGTTGCCGACGCCGCGGCAACTCCCGCCCTGCCCTCGCAGGTTGGTGGGGCGGGAAGCCGATCTGGAGGCGCTGGACGATTCCTTGGCCGCCGAGGCGGCGTCGGCCGACGTCACCGTGGTGGTGACCGGTCCGGCCGGGGTCGGGAAGACGGCGCTGGCCGCGCAATGGCTTCGTGGCCTGGCCGGCCGTTTCCCGGACGGCCAGCTCTACGCGGACCTGCGCGGTTACGCACCCGGAGGCCCCGCCGACCCCGCCGAGGCCCTGGGCGGCTTCCTGCGGGCCTTCGGGGTCTCCCCGGTGCCCGGGAGCATGGCGGAGGGTGCCGCGCTCTGGCGCTCGCTGGCGGCGGGGCGCCGGATCGCGGTGCTGTTGGACAACGCCTCGACGGCCGCCCAGGTGCGGCCGCTGCTGCCCGGTTCGGACCACACGGTGGTCGTGGTGACCAGCCGCCGCCGGCTCACCGGGCTCGGCATCGACGGCGCGGTGTTCCGGTCCTTGGGCCCGCTCGCCACGGAGGCCTCCGCCGAGATCCTTGCCGAGCGGGTCGGCCGGAGCCGGGTGGTGGACGAGAGCGATGCCGCCGCCGAGGTGGTGGACGCCTGTGGCGGGCTGCCGTTGGCGATCTGCCTGGCGGCCGCGCGGATCGCGGCCCGCCCGGTGCAGTCGCTCGCCGCGACGGCCGAGATCCTGGGGCGCGGCGCCGACCGCCTCGGGGCGTTGCACGCGGACGGCGAGGCGGTGCGGGACCTGCTGGACGCCTCCTACGACGTGCTGCGGCCGGATGCGGCCCGGTTGTACGGGCTGCTCGGACTGCTGCCGTTCGCCGAGTTCACCGTGGAGGCGGCCGCCGTGGTGGCGGACGTGGACCGGGTGGCGGCGGACCGGCTGCTGGACGAACTGATGGACGTCCACCTGCTGGAGGAGGTGCTGCCCGGCCGGTTCCGCTTCCACGACCTGGTCCGGCTGCACGCCCAAGGGCACGGCGCCGGACTTCGCGACGCCCAGGTCGGCCGCGCCGCCACCGACAGGATCGTCGACTGGTACCTCGCCTCGACGACCGCCGCCGAGGCGGTCGTCTCCCCGAGCCACCGCACGCTGCCGCGCGAGTACCGGACCCTGCCGGTGCACCCGGCCCGGGAGTTCGCCGACGACACGCAGGCGCTCGGCTGGCTCGACGAGGAGCGCGACCGCCTCGCCGACCTGCTGCGCTGGGCGCCCGCCTGCGGCCGGAACGCCGCCACCTGGCAACTCGCCGACGCCATGTGGCCGTTGTTCCTCCGGTTGCGTCCGGCCCGGCTCTGGGTCGAGGCCCACCGGATCGGCCTGCGTGCGGCCCGGGCGGACGGCGACCGCCGTGGCGAGCTGCGCATGCTCACCTCCGGCGGGAACGGTCTGCGGAACGCCGGCGAGGCGGTTGAGGCGGCTCGTTGGTTCAATGAAGCACTCGACCTCGCAGGGGAGTTGGCGCAGCCGCTGGCACAGGCCGACGCGCTGTACGGGCTCAGCCAGACTCACCGGATGACCAGTCGTCTGGACGAGGCCGCCGACTGTCTGCGCGAGGTGGTCCGGATCCGGGAGGCCCAGGACTACCTGCGGGGCTCGGCACTGGCCCGGCTGGCGCACGGGGAGGTGCTGTTGCTCGCGGACCGGGCGGCGGAGGCCGTCACCTCCATCGAGCGGGCGCACCGCGAGTTGGCCTCGATCGGGGACGACTACGAGGCGGCTCGGGCGATCGCCTTCCTCGGGGTGGCCCATACGACGCTGGGCGGGTACGACCGTGCCGACCGCTGCCTCCAGGAGGCACTGGCCGGCTTCCGGGCCCGGCTGTCGGGGCATTGGGAAGCCCGAACGCTGGAGTTCGCCGGAGAGCTGGAGGAGCGGCGCGGCCGCCCAGCCGCCGCGCGCGCCCGGTTCGAGGAGTCGCTGGCCCGCTACCGGGAACTCGCCGCGACGGCGGAGGCGGCCAGACTGGCCGACCGCCTCGCCGCCTACGACACGGACTCCGGCCCCCCGGCTACACCCGACCGCCCGGCCGGTCCACGGCCCTGAAACAGGACCGCGGGAACACGGGGGAATGCCACCCGAGCACGTCGACCCGGGCCAGTTCGGCCAGCCGGCGGCCGAGCGTGAGCCAGGCGTGGGCCATCGAGCCGACGGCCAGCGGCGGGACCGCTTCGCCGGCCGCCCGGGCCGGCTGCAGGACCAGCGGCGCCCCGTCCCGGGCCAGGAGCAGCAGTGCTCCGGCGCGGTGCTCGGCGGTGGCCAGCGCACAGCCCGGGTAGGTGGCCAGGACCACCTTGAGCCGGGTGAGGACGCCGTCCGTCGTCAATCGTCCGGCGTGCAGCACGTCCGCCTGGTGGCGCCAGCGTGCCGCCGAAGTCCGGGTGAGGTCGAGCGCGAGGTGCTCGTCCACGTATCCGGGACCGGCCGCTGCGGGCCCGGCTCCGGCGGGCAGTTCCGCCGCCAGCAGCCCGTGCACGGTGCCGACGGCCGAACTCACCTGTGCCTCGAACAGCACCGCGGTCCGTCGGGCGTCCATCGGCCCGGCCGCCGGTGCGGCCCCGGGCTCCGCCCGAGCGGGCCGTTCCACCCCGGTGGGCCCGGCCGCCCCCGCGACCGACGCCAGCCGCACCCTGTGCACCGCCGCGCTCATCCGTCCCGCCGTGACCCGGCCGCCGCGATCGCGTCCAGCGGGTCGGGCAGGTGCAGCGGCTCCGGGCCCGGGACGTGGGCGGGCTGGCCCAGCCTGAGGACGCGGTACAGCAGCCGACGGGCGTTGCGGTCGAAGCGGCCGGGCTCGGAACTGATCCGGGCGGCGATGGCGGCGTACTCCTCCGGGCGGTACTGCTCGGCGGCGTAGCCGAGCTGGTCGACGAGGGGGTGTCCGGGGGCGAGTGCCGGAGCGGTGGCGGCCAGCTGGGCGGCTGGCGACCGCGGGTTGACGTGGCGGTGGGGGTACTCGGCGAGCAGGACGGGAGCGCCGGTCATCGCTCCGTACAGGGTGACCGAGCCGTGGTCCCCGATGATGAAGTCGGCGGCGACGAGCAGCGGCCGCCAGTCCGTCTCGGGCGGGATGACCGTGACGGCCCCGCGTGCGGTGGCCCTCGCCCAGGAGTGCACGGCGTAGGAGCCGTGCGCGGCCGCGATGTTGGGGTGCGTCAGCAGGACGGTCCGGTAGCCGTGCTGGGGCAACTCGGAGGTCAACCGGGGCAGCACGGCGTCGAGCCGGGTGAAGAGCGAGCCGTTGCCCCAGGTGGAGGAGACCAGCACCAGCTTCTCCTCCGGCCGCAGTCCCAGTGCTGCCCGGTAGCGCTCCCGGTGCGGCACCGCGGCGGCGATCCGGTCGTAGCAGGGGTCGCCCACCACTTCGGCGATCGGGACGGCCTCCGGGCAGGTGCGCCGGAGTTCGAGCAGTTCCTCCTCGTGGGCGAGCGCGAAGGAGGCGGGGACGAGCCGCCCCTCCCAGCACAGGTAGTCCGGGCCGAGGCCGATGGCCGCCCGCTCGCCGTCCGGCGTGCTGCGCCGGGACAGTTTGATGTTGCCGGCGCCGTGAGGCAGCCGGACGACCGGGCCGTGCAACTGCTCCATCCCCTGGGAGCCGGCGGCCAGGATCAGGTCGAACTCCTGCCGGACGGCCTGCTCCCACGGCAGGACCGTGCCGCCCAGTGCCCGGAGGACCTCCGTGGCGCCCCTGTTGAACACGTGCGGTGCCACCGTGAACTGCACGTGGACCCGCAGGTCCGAGGCGAGCAGCGAGTAGAAGTCGTGGAGCCGTTTCGCGTACACCATGGTCTGGGCGACCACCAGCACCTCCTTGCGGTCCTGCAGCGTCTCCCACGGCCCGTTGTTGCTCCAGGCCGTGCTGCCGCGCTTCCCGCGGGGTGGCGTGGTGTCCTGTTCCCCGTGTACCAAGGTCATCCTTCTCCCCCTCCTTGATCCCAGGTCCGGCCCTCGACGGGCCCCGTGGCCGATGGTCCCCGGACGCCCTGGCGGAATCCATGAGGGGATCTGGCGGGTGCTTGCGGAAACCTTGTGTCCGCTTTCCGCGCCCGTTCGTCCGGCCTCGGGAGCGGGAAGGGTACTGAGTTCCTTTACGAGGGGTACTGAGTGCCGTATTCTCTCCGTGGAGCCTCTGACGCCAGTCGACGGGAGTCGACACGGTCTGCCGGTCCAGGTGGCGCTTGCGGTGCGCGGGTCGTGCCCGGGCCGGACTTGGCACTCAGTACCCTCGGCATGCCTGAGGCCATGGATCAGTGCACCCGTGCACCCGTGACAGGAGAACCGCTCATGAGCTTGAGGATCGTCGTCTGTGTGAAGCACGTGCCGGACGCGACGGGTGACCGTCGTTTCGCGGACGACCACACCACCGACCGGGAGGGTGTGGACGGCCTCCTGTCGGAGCTGGACGAGTACGGCGTGGAGCAGGCGCTGCGGATCGCGGAGGCGAACGAGGGCGCCGAGGTGACGGTGCTGACGGTGGGGCCGGACGACGCGAAGGACGCGCTGCGCAAGGCGCTGTCGATGGGTGCGGACAAGGCCGTGCACGTGAACGACGAGGACATCCACGGTTCGGATGTGGTCGGGACGTCGGCGGTGCTGGCGAAGGCGCTGGAGAAGGCCGGGTTCGACCTGGTGATCGGTGGCATGGCGTCGACGGACGGTTCGATGGGTGTGCTGCCGGCGCTGCTGGCGGAGCGGCTGGGTGTGCCGCAGGTGACGCTGCTGTCGGAGGTGTCGGTCGAGGGCGGCGTGGTGAAGGGTCGTCGGGACGGTGACGCGGCGACGGAGCTGGTGGAGGCGGCGCTGCCGGCGGTGGTGTCGGTGACGGACCAGTCGGGTGAGGCCCGGTACCCGTCGTTCAAGGGGATCATGGCGGCGAAGAAGAAGCCGGTGCAGTCGTGGGACCTGGACGACCTGGGCATCGAGGCGGACGAGGTCGGTCTGGCGGGTTCGTGGACGGCGGTGGAGTCGGTGGCGGCGCGTCCGGCGCGGACCGCGGGCACGGTCGTCAAGGACGAGGGTGAGGGCGGCAAGTCGCTCGCGACCTTCCTCGCCGACCAGAAGTTCATCTGAGCCGCCCCCACCCCCCGACCCAGCGAATACACGGAGACATTGAGCAATGGCTGAGATTCTCGTCCTGGTGGACCACGCCGACGGCGCGGTGCGCAAGCCGGCCCTGGAGCTGCTGACCCTGGCCCGCCGTATCGGTGAGCCGTCCGCCGTCGTCCTGGGCGCCGGTGCGGCCGCGGCCGGCATCGCGGCGAAGGCCGGCGAGTACGGTGCGGCGAAGGTGTACGTCGCCGACGGTGCGGAGTTCGCCGACCAGCTGGTCGTCCCGAAGGTGGACGCGCTGGCGCAGATCGCCAAGGCGAACGACGTGGCGGCGGTGCTGGTGACGTCCTCCGGTGAGGGCAAGGAGGTGGCCGCGCGCGTCGCGCTGCGGATCGGCTCCGGCATCATCACCGACGCCGTCGACCTGCGCGCCGGCGACGGCGGTCCGATCGCCACCCAGTCGGTGTTCGCCGCCTCGTACACCGTCGACTCCCGGGTGAGCAACGGCGCGCCGGTCATCACCGTCAAGCCGAACGCCGTCGCCCCGGAGGCCGCCCCGGCCGCCGGCGCCGTCGAGGACGTCGCCGTGGCGTTCACCGGCAACGCCGCCAAGGTCGTCTCGCGCACCCCGCGGGTGTCCTCCGGCCGTCCCGAGCTGACCGAGGCCGCGATCGTGGTCTCCGGTGGCCGTGGCGTCGGTGCCGCCGAGGGCTTCGGCGTGGTCGAGGAGCTCGCGGACGCGCTGGGCGCGGCCGTCGGCGCCTCGCGTGCCGCGGTGGACGCCGGCTGGTACCCGCACAGCAGCCAGGTCGGCCAGACCGGCAAGCAGGTCTCCCCGCAGCTCTACATCGCGGCGGGCATCTCCGGCGCGATCCAGCACCGGGCCGGCATGCAGACCTCGAAGACCATCGTGGCCGTCAACAAGGACCCCGAGGCCCCGATCTTCGAGCTGGTCGACTACGGCGTGGTCGGCGACCTCTTCGAGGTGCTGCCGCAGCTCACCGCCGAGGTGAAGGCCCGCAAGGCCTGAGCCGCGCGGAAGGTTCGGAGGGCGTGGTGCCGGGTGCCCGGTGCCGCGCCCTCCGTCGTACCCGGCCGTACCCGGCCGTCCCCGGTCCTTCCCCGGCCTTCCCGGTTGTTCTCCGCCGTCGCCGGCCCCGCTCGCCGTCCCCGGCGCGCGGCGGGCCGGGCGGCGGCCCGTAGAGTCGGCGCCGGCGCGTGGCGCACGGGCGCGGCGCGGTGGTGATGGACGAGGCGAGGACGGTGGCATGGCACTGCTGACGGCACTTCAGGGCGGTTTCGGCGACGCGGCGGACGCGCTGCGGATCGACGGTCGGACGCTCTCCCGGGAGGACCTGCTGGGCGCGGCGACCGCCGTCGCCGACCAGGTGGCCGGCGCCCCGGCGCTCGCGGTGCTCGCCCGGCCCACCGTCGAGACCGTCACCGCCGTGGTCGGCGGCCTGCTGGCGGGCGTCCCGGTGGTGCCGCTGCCGCCCGACTCGGGGCCCAAGGAGCGCGAGCACATCCTGCGCGACTCGGGCGCGGCGCTGCTCGCGCACGCCGTCGGGGAGGTGCTGCCGCAGGACACCTCGGTGGCCGGGCTGCCGGTCGACCCCGCGCGGCGCTCCACCACCAGCTACGCCGAGCCCGCCGCCGGGTCGACCGGCTTCGTGCTCTACACCTCGGGCACCACCGGCGCCCCCAAGGGCGTGGTGATCCGGCGCGAGGCGATCGCCGCCGACCTGGACGCCCTCGCCGCCGCCTGGCAGTGGACCGCCGAGGACACCCTCGTCCACGGCCTGCCGCTGTTCCACGTGCACGGGCTGCTGCTCGGCGTGCTCGGCGCCCTGCGCACCGGCAGCGGACTGGTGCACACCGGGCGGCCCACCCCGGAGGGGTACGCGGCGGCGGGCGGCAGCCTGTACTTCGGGGTGCCCACCGTGTGGTCCCGGCTGGCGGCGGACCCGCAGGCCGCGGCCCGGCTCGCCCCGGCCCGGCTGCTGGTCTCCGGCAGCGCGCCGCTGCCCGTGCCGGTGTTCGAGAAGCTCGCGGCGCTCACCGGGCACGCCCCGATCGAGCGGTACGGGATGACCGAGTCGCTGATCACCGTCAGCACCCGGGCGGACGGCGAGCGGCGCCCCGGCAGCGTCGGGCTGCCGGTGGAGGGGGTCCGCACCCGGCTGGTCGGCGAGGACGGCGCGCCGGTGCCCGGCGACGGGGAGAGCGTCGGCGAACTCCAGGTCTCCGGGCCGACGCTGTTCAGCGGTTACCTCAACCGGCCGGACGCGGACGCCGAAGCGTGGACGGCGGACGGCTGGTTCCGCACCGGCGACGTCGCGGTGATCGGGGCGGACGGCTTCCACCGGATCGTCGGCCGCGCCTCGGTGGACCTGATCAAGAGCGGCGGCTACCGGATCGGCGCGGGCGAGGTGGAGGCCGCGCTGCGCGACCACCCGGCGGTCGCCGACGCGGCGGTGGTCGGCGTGCCGGACGAGGACCTCGGACAGGCGATCGTCGCGTACGTCGTCCCGGACGGCGCCGTGACGGGGGAGCAGCTGACGGCCTTCGTGGCGGAGCGGCTCTCGGTGCACAAGCGGCCGCGCCGGGTCGTCCTGGTGCCCGAACTGCCCAGGAACGCCCTGGGAAAGGTGCTGAAGAAGCAGCTGCTGGCGGAGGCCGGCGGCCGCTGAGGAGAGGGTGGTCGGACGCCCCCTCGGATGACGGGTGTTCACCCTGATGCGCCGTCGGTGCTCACCACCCGTGACCCTTCCATTGGCGCACTCCACTGCGCGCAGTGAGCGGACGCGTGCCTAACGTGACACGCAGGCAGGGCCGACCCCCCGGGCGGCACGCCGACGGCTTCCGGTCGCAGGACCGGAAGCCGCGGTGTGCCGGGCGGGGGCCCTGCCGACAAGCACGGCCAGTCCTGGCCGGTCACAGCAACCCGCTGCAAATCCGCAGCGATCCGCAGCGATCCGCAGCAGTGAAGGAAGTCAGCACGATGACCACCGTCAACACCGGCGCGCCGGAGGCCGCCGGCGAACCGACCGGGCAGCAGGACGCTGCCACCGTCCGTCCCTCCCGTCCGTCCCGCGGCGCGCGGCTCCGTCGGGGGATAGGCATGGTGGCCGTGATCGCGACCAGTGCGGGCCTGATCGGCCTCGGCACCGGTGTCAGCCCCGCGGCCGCCGAGCCCGCCCCGGCGCACGCCGGCTGGGACGGCTCCCGGTACTGGTTCAAGAACAGCCAGGGGCAGTGGCGCTGGACCTCGCACTACGACGTCTACGTGCAGCGCACCGGAGGCGGCTCCTCGTCCGCCGCCAGGACCACGACCACGTCCTCCGGCGGGATCACCCAGGGCTGGGACGGCTCGCGCTACTGGTTCCGCAACAGCAGGGGCGAGTGGCGCTGGACCTCGCACTACGACATCTACCTGGAGCGCACCGGAGGCGGCTCCTCCTCGGACTCCCCGGGCTACTTCGACGACTCGGTCGCCGAGGACCGGGACGTCGAGACCGCCGTGCAGTTCGCGCTCTCCCAGCTGGGCGTGCCGTTCCGCCGGGCCGGCAACGGGCCGGACGGCTACGACTGCTCGGGCCTGGTGCAGCAGTCCTTCCGGCGCGGCGGGATCAGCCTGCCGCGGGTGGCCAACGACCAGTACGCGGCGACCACGCCGATCGGGGCCGGCCAGCTGCGCCGCGGCGACCTGCTGTTCTGGTCGCCGGACGGTTCTGCCCGGGGCATCCAGCACGTGGCGATCTACCTGGGCGACAACAGGTACGTCGAGGCCGCGCGGCCCGGGACCAACATCCGGATCTCGGGGATCAGCAGCGGCTACTACCCGTCGTACATGGGGCGCCCGTAGCGGGGTCGCCGTCCGCCCGTCGGGGGTGCCGGGTCCGCCCGGTGCCCCCAACGGGGGTGTCCTCGTCGGTCCGGGCCGAGCCCGGGGCGCGCGACGCCCGCTCGGCCCGACGCCCGGTCAGAGGTCCGTCGGGCGGGGCAGCGCGCCGCGGGCGCCGAGGCCGGTGACGGCGAAGGCCCCGGCGGCGACGGCGGTGGCGGCCGCGTCGGGCAGCGCGGCGCCGCGGGCGAGTGCGGCGGCGAGGGCGCCGCAGAAGGCGTCGCCGGCGCCGGTGGTGTCGACCACTCGGACGGTCGGGGCGGGCAGCCGGGTCGGCGTTCCGTCCACGACGACCAGCGCGCCCTCGCCGCCGAGGGTGACCACGGCGCCCTCGGCGTGTTCGGCCAGCGCCCGGGCGGCCCCGGTGACGTCGGCGGCGCCGGTGAGCTGGCGGGCCTCGACGGCGTTCGCGACGACCAGCGGGCGGCGTCCGGTGGGGCCGGCCTCCGGCAGGGTGCCGGCCGGGGCGGTGTTGTGCAGCCAGCGGGTGCCGCCCGAGGGGCCCGCGGCGGGCAGTGCGGCGGCGGTCGCGCGGATGCACTCCGCGGGGACCTCGTTGCTGGTCAGGACCACGTCGACGGGGAGCAGCCGGAGGCGGGTGAGCGCGGCGGTGACCTCCTCCGGGGTCAGGTGGGCGTTGGCGCCGGGGACGACGACGATGCTGTTCTCGCCGGCCGGGTCGACCATGACGATCGCCTGACCGGTGGGCGCGTCCGGGTGGGTGAGCACGGCGCCCGTCTCGACCTGCGCGCCCCGCAGGTCGGCACGCGCCGCCTCGCCCTCGGCGTCCCGTCCGACCTTGGCGACCAGGTGCGTCGCCGCCCCCATCCGGGCCGCCGCCACCGCCTGGTTGGCCCCCTTGCCGCCGAAGCCCCGGGTGGCGGCGGTGGCGAGGACGGTCTCGCCGGGGGAGGGCAGCACGGGGCAGCGGAGGATGCGGTCGGTGTTGACCGAGCCGATGACGACGACCCGACCGGCGGGAAGCAGCTTCATCGTTCCTCTGTACGCGGTGGGGCGCGGGCGGCGCAAGGAGGCGGGCGGTGGCGGTCGAGCGCAGGGCGCGTACGGGCCGAGCCCGGGGCGCGCGCGGCGCACGGGGGCGTACGAGTGGGGGGCGTGCGGAGCGTGCGCGTGGGGCGTGCGTAGCGGGTCGACCCACCAGGCATCCTGTGCCCTAGCAGTGGCGAAGGGGTGCAATTTTGATGTAGACCGGTCTGCATATTTCCGCGTACGGGCGTCTGACCTGGGCACATGCCGCTGTCACGGGGCAGATCGGGGCGTGCGGGCGGGCGCGCCGGGGAGGCATGGGGAGCGGCGTGGCGCGGGTACCACCACGGGTGGCGCTGGTTCGACCAACGGGGGCGCTGCCCGGTGCGAACGGCATCGGGGGAAGTCGAGGGCAGGGGACGTTGTGATCGTCTGGGTCAATGGCACATTCGGGGCGGGCAAGACGAGCGCCTGCCGCGAGCTGGTGGAACTGCTGCCCGGGAGCGTGCTCTTCGATCCCGAGCTGGTGGGCTTCGGCCTGCGTCGGATGCTCCCGGCCGACCGGCTGGCGACGGTGTCCGACTTCCAGGACCTGGCGGCCTGGCGCCGGCTCGTCCCCGAGACGGCGGCGGCGCTGCTCGGTGAGGTCGGGGGCCCGCTGGTGGTCCCGATGACCCTGCTCAGGGAGGACTACCGGGACGAGATCTTCGGGGACCTGGCCTCGCACGGGATCACGGTGCACCACGTCGTGCTGGACCCTGAAGAAACGATCCTGCGCGACCGCATAGCCCACCGCGACGAGTGCCCGGGCGACCCGGAGGGCAGCGAGCGGGTCCGCGCCTGGTGCCTCGAGCACCTGCCCCGCTACCGCGCCGCCCGCCGCTGGCTGGTCGGGGACGCCCGCATGATCGACACCAGCGGGATCTCCCCCCGGGAGACCGCGCACCGGATCGCCGAGCTGGTCCGGGTCGGCGCCGCCCGCTGCCCGATCGTCCAGACCCCGGACCCGACCGGCGACACCGTCGCCTCCGCCGTCCTGTTCTTCGACGAGCAGGACCGCGTGCTGCTGGTGGACCCGGTCTACAAGCCCGACTGGGACTTCCCCGGCGGCGTGGTCGAGCGCGGCGAGGCCCCCACCGACGCCGCCCTGCGCGAGACCGCCGAGGAGCTGGGCCTGCGCCTGGACCCGTCCTCGCTGCGCCTGCTCGCCGTCGACTGGGAGCCGCGCACCGGCCCGCGCCGCGGCGGCCTGCGGCTGATGTACGACGGCGGGCTGCTGGACGAGGAGGGCCGGCAGCACCTGCTGCTCCAACAGGAGGAGCTGCGCGGTTGTCGCTTCGTCACCCTGGACGAGGCCGGGGAACTGCTGCCCCCGGGACGCTACCGGCGGCTGGCGGCCGCGCTGGACGCGCGGCGGAGCGGCGAGCTGCGGTACCTGGAGGCGGGGAGCCGGGTGGCCGTGGGGCTGGCGAGCACGGCGGACGCGGCGTAGCGGCCGGTCGGCGCGGGGCCGCGGGGCGAGTGGGGGGAGCATGGTGCGCCTCCCGGCGCGCCGCGCCGCGGTCCCGGGCGGCAGGATGGGGGCATGCCCTTCACGTTGAGCCACCCCGCCGCCGTCCTGCCCCTGCTGCGCGCCGCCGGGGCGCGCGGGCCCTTGGTGGCGTCGGCGCTGGTCGCCGGGTCGATGGCGCCGGACGTGCCGTTCTTCGCCGAGTCCCTGCTGCCCGGGGTGTACGGCCAGGGCGGGCTCACGCACCGCTGGTGGGCGGTGCCGACGGTGGACGTGGCGATCGCCGGCGCGCTGGTGGCCGGCTGGCACGGGCTGCTGCGCGGGCCGCTGGTGGCGCTGCTGCCCGAGCGGTGGGCGGGCGGCGCCGAGGCGTTGACCGTCCGACGGGCCGGGGACGCCGCAGGCCCCGCGGACGCCGGTGCGGTCGGCGGTGCGGTCGGTGGCGCGGCGTGGTTCGCGGCTTCGGCGGCGATCGGGGCGGCCACCCATGTCGGCTGGGACGCGTTCACCCACGGGGACCGGCTGGGGGTGCGGCTGCTGCCCGTCCTGGACCGCCCGGTGGCCGGGGTCCCGCTGTACGAGGCGCTGCAGTACGGCAGTTCGGCGCTCGCCCTGGCGGCGCTGGGCGGTTGGGCGGCGCGGGCGGTGCGGGCCGTCGAGCCGGTGCGGCCGGCCGTGCGGCTGGCGCCCCGGGCCCGGCGGGCGGCCGTCGCGACGCTGGGCGCGGCGACGGCCGCCGGGGTGCTGCACCGGCTCGCTCCGCTGCGGCGGAACCT
>NZ_JBHVEU010000087.1:0-24170 GCF_042802075.1 Kitasatospora sp. NPDC057518 | reverse complement strand
GCCCTCCGGTGTCCCCGCCCGGCGGCGGGGACACCGGCCCCGCTACCGGCCGGCCACGACCTCCCGGAGGGCCGCCACCCAGTCGTCCGCCAGCCACCGGGCGGTGGCCGCCTCGAACAGCCGGGTGTCGTACTTCAGGAAGGCCTTGTAGCCCTCCTCGTCCCGGTAGACCTCCAGGGCGAGGGGATACTCCCCCGGGTAGGGCAGGTCGTCGAAGGCCCGGAGGTCCAGGTCGCCGGGAGCGGTGGGCGCCCCGTTGGTCAGCAGCTCCGCGCCGTCGAAGTTCTGGAACAGGAAGTTGGTCCGCACCAGCGGTCCGTCCCCGTCGCCCCGGGCCCGGACGATCTCGGCCAGCGGGTAGGCGCCGTGCTCGATCCCGGCCAGCACCCGGCGGTGGAGGGAGCGGAGCAGCCCGGCGACGTCCTCCGTGGCGGTGGACCGGATCGGCAGGCAGTTCGCGAACTGGCCGACGACGTCCTGGAACCGCTCCTCGTAGCGGGCGGCCGTGGTGACCCCCGCGATCAGGTCGTCCTGGCCGGTCACCCGGTGGAGGAAGCGGGTGTAGCCGGCGAGCAGCACGGTCGAGGCGCTGACCCGGTGGCTCCTGGCCGTCGTGGCGACCGCGTCGGCCAGCTCCCGCGGCAGCCGGGTCACGACCACGTCCGCGCGCGGCAGCCGCCCCGGGACCGGCGGGCGGTCGTACGGCAGGTCCAACCGCCCGTCCGCGCCGGCCAGTTCGGCCAGCCAGTGGTCCCGGTGCCGCTGCCCGCGCGGGCCGGCCAGCAGCTCCTCCTCCCAGGCGGTGTAGTCGCCGAACTCGGCGCTCCGCAGCCGTCCCCGGCCCCGGTAGGCGTCCTTGAGGGTGCGGACCAGCAGGGCCGTCGAGGTCCCGTCCAGCAGGATGTGGTGCGCGGTGACCAGCAGCAGCCGGCGTCCGTCGGGCAGGGCGGCCAGGTGCGCCCGGACCAGCGGACCGGCGGCCAGGTCGAAGGGGGCGCCGACCAGTTCGCGCAGCGCGGCCAGCCGGCCGTCCCGCGTGGTGGGTGTGAGGTCGACCCGTTCGAAGGACGGGCCCCGGGCCGGATCGACGTCCAGGTACGGGACGCCGTCCCGCTCGGCGACCACCGCGCCCAGCAGCGGGTGGATCCGGGCCTGCTCCCGGACCGCGCGTTCCAGCGCCGCCTCGTCCGGGTCGCCGTGGACCTCGAACAGGAGCGGGAGGTGGTAGGCGACGGAGTCCGGGCAGCGCACCTGGTCCCGGTACATGGTCAGTTGGCCGCGGGACAGCGCCCAGCGCCGGCCGGGTTCACCGGTGGTGCCGGTGGTGTCGGTGGCGCCGGTGGTGTCGGGGGCGCCGGCCAGGCGGGCGCAGAGGGCGTCGACGCTCTCGGCCTCGAACAGCAGGGTGGGGGAGACGTCCTCGCCGAAGTCCTCGCGCAGGGCGTTGGTGAGCTGGAGGACCAGGATCGAGTCCAGGCCGTAGTCGGTGAGCGGGGCCGAGGAGTCGATCCGCTCGGCCGGGATGCCGAGCACGGTCGCCGCCTTGGCCAGGACCAGCGCCGCCGGATCGGCCGGCGGCCGGGCGGGCAGGGTGTCCACCGGCCGGGCGGGCCGGGCGTCGACGGGCCGGCTGTCGACGGGCCGGGCGGGCCGGGGGTCGACGGCGGGCGCCTGCGGCCGGGCGGGCGGGGTGTCGGCCGCCCGGGCCGGCGGCCGGGCCTCCGAGCGTCGGTCGGGCGCCGCGGACGTCTCCCGTCCACCTTCCGCCGGTGCAGCCGGTGCCGCCGGCACCCGCTGCCGGGCCACCCCGTCGCTCTCCGCCGCGATCACCTGCTGCCCCAGCGGGAGCGCCCGGGACACCGGGAACACGACGGTGCGGAAGCCCTCACCGGCCAGCACGTCCCGCCAGTGCCCGGGCGACAGCGCCGGCGAGCCGGGGATCCGCAGCGACCGGTCGTCGAACAGCCACCAGCCCTCCAGCAGGCCGAAGGTCACGTGGCTGAACAGGTCGAACGCCGAGAGCTCGTTCAGCAGCAGCCAACCGCCGGGCCGCAGCGCGGCCTTGGCGTTGCGCAGGGTGTTGCGGGTGTCCTTGGTCGCGTGCAGCACGTTCGCGGCGATGACCAGGTCGAAGGCGCCCTCGGCGACCTCCTGCCCGGCCAGCGGCCGTTCGATGTCGAGCAGCCGGCAGTCCAGGTACGGGACCTCCGGCCCGTACGAGGCCCGGGCGTGGTTCAGGAAGGCCTTGGAGACGTCCGTGTAGACGTAGCGCTCGATGCTGTCCCGGTACGGCTGGAGGGCGGCGAACATCCCCACGCTGGTGCCGCCGGTGCCCGCGCCGACCTCCAGGATCCGCAGCCGGGCGCCCGGGGCCCGGCGCAGCCGGTCGGCGACCAGGCCGGCGGCGGTGGCGGCCATGGCGCGGTTGAACAGGTCGGCGGCGCGGTTGTCGCGGTAGCAGCCCTCCACCAGCTCCATGGAGCCGCGCGGGAACATCACGTCGGTGGGCCGGACACGGCCGGTCAGGATCCCGGGCAGGGCCCCGAGCATGGCCGCGGCCAGGCGCAGCTCCGCCGCCCGGTCGGGGTCCGCGGACCACCGGGCGCACTGCCGCTCCCACCGGGCCAGCACCTGGTCCGCGGGCTCCGCCGGCGCCAGGAGCCGCTGGGCGTGCTCCCACCACTGGGCGTACTGCGGCAGGACCGCCGCGCGGTCGACGTCGGCCAGCTGGGCGGCGAGGACCTTGGCGAGCCACGGGTCCCGCTCGGCCCGCCGCCACCGGACGACCTCGTCCAGGGCGGCGTCCGTCTCGTCGACGCCGGCCGGCAGCGTGCCGGGGCGCGGCAGGACGGCCGGGCCGTGCGCGGAGACCCGGGTGGCGCGGTCGAAGTTGGGCAGGGTGTTGCGCCGGTCGGTGCGGACGTAGGCGAGCTGCCGCTGCGGGCCGCCGAGCAGGGCGGCCAGGGCGGCGAGCCCCTCCGGCGGTTCGATCGACACCAGCCCGACCCGGGTCATCCGCTCCCGGTAGAACTCGGAGGTGACGCTCCCGAGCCCGCCCCACCAGCCCCAGTTCATGACCCGGACCGGGGTGTCCCAGTGCTGCCCGAGGGCGTGCGCGTAGGCGTCGCTGAAGGTGCAGCCGGCCGCGTAGTTGCCCTGGCCGGCGGCGGTCGTGAAGGACTGCATGGAGGACAGCAGGACCGCGAAGTCGAGCGGTTCGCCGTCGAAGGCCTCGGCCATGGCGGTCGTCACGTCGACCTTGGCGGCCAGCGCGGCGCGCAGGTCGGCCTCGTCCATCCGCGCGACGGTGCTGTCCCGCAGCACCAGCGCCGCCTGGACGACGCCGTGCACCCGCGGGTGGCGGCGCCTGACCTCGGCCAGGGCCCGGCGCAGCGCGGCCGGGTCGCCGGCGTCGGCCTGGAGGTAGCGGACGTGCTCCGGTCCTCCGGCGGAGCGGATCCGGTCCGCCACGGTGGCGTCGTGCGCCCGGCGGCCGATCCAGGTGACGTGGGCGCCGTGGTTCCGCACGACGTGCCGGGTCCACGCGGAGCCCAGCCCGCCGGCGCCGCCGATGACGACGTACACGCCGCCCTCCCGGTACACCGGCCGCTCCGGGGCCTCGCACGGGGCCCAGCGGCGGGCCAGCCACTGGCCGGTCCGCCGGACCCAGGCGTCGTCGGGGGACTGGGCGGGCAGGGCGGTGAGGTCCGCGGGCCAGCCGGAGCCGTCCAGGTCGACGCGGCGGACGGTCCAGTTGCCGTACTCCCGGCCCAGCGAGCCGAACAGGCCGTGCAGCCCGGCGTGCGCGGGCTGGACCTCGTCGTCCGCGTGGGTGGCGAGCGCACGGGTCGTCACCAGGGTGATCCCGAGCGGCCTGGCGTCGTAGCCCGCCGCGACCAGCGCCTTCACCAGGCGGAACGCGGCGACCACCCCGTCCTCCTGCGCGGCGGTGTACCCGGCGGCGTCGGTGGGCGCGAGGTCGGCCTCGGGGGCGGCCCACACCAGGTGGTCGACCGGTCCGAGTCCGCGCAGTGCGGCGGTGGCCTCCTCGACGCTCGCCGAGGCCGGCAGCGGCCAGTGGAGCGCGCCGTCGAGCGGGGCCGGGCCGCCGACGACCAGGACGCGGTCCGCGCCGGAGGGCACCGGGGGGCCGTCCGCGGGGATCGGGTCCCAGACCGGGGCGTAGAGGGCCGGTTCGACGGCGGTTTCGACGGCGGCCTCGACGGCGCCTTCGACGGCGGGCTCGGGCCGGTCCGCGCCGGCCGTTCCGGTAGGGGCCTCCGGGCGGGGTTCGGTGCGGCTCCCGGTCCGGCGGGAGCTGTAGCCGACCAGCCGTACCCGGACCTCGCCGTCCTCGTCCACCAGGTCGATGTCGAGCCGGCCGAGCGGTCCGGCCGCCAGGCCCCGCACCACGGCCGTCATGGCCGGGGTGCAGGGGGCGAACAGCTCGAGCCGCTCCAGCGCGAACGGCACGGCGGTGTCCCGCAGTTCGGTCAGGTGCGCCGCGACGGTGGCCTGGATCGCCGAGTCCAGCAGGGCCGGGGTGAGCGCGCCCGGCTCGGCCGCGTCGGGCAGGACCAGGTCGGCGAGCACCGTGTCGGGGCCCACGTACGCCTGCCGGACGGCCCGCAGGCTCGGGCCGTGCTCGATGCCCATCGACCGCAGGGCCTGGTGGATCCGTTCGCCGGGCACCGTCTCCGGGCACCGCGCGCGCAGCGCGGCGAGGTCCACCCGGGGCGGGCGCGGGGCGTCGGAGGGGGCCAGCGTGCCCTCGCTGCGGACCGTCCCGCCGGTCGACAGCGTGAACCGCCGGCCGCCGCGGGCGTCGGTGCGCAGGTCGACCAGCACCTCGACGGGTTCCGGCCCGACCTCCAGCGGCCGGACCCAGGTCACGTTGGTCATCCGGACGCGGGTGCCGCCCAGGGCCCGACGGGCCAGTTCCAGGTGGGCGACGGCGGGCAGGATGTGCCGGCCCTGCACGACGTGGTCCCGCAGCAGCCCGTCCGTACGGGACAGCGTGACGCGGTCGTGGTCGTGGTCGTGGTCGCGGCCCGCCGCCGGCCCGTGCCGGTCCGGGGCGAACGGGTAGGTCGGCAGCGGGACGAGGCGTCCCCCGGCCGGGGCCGGCGCGTCCCCGACCGGACGGGCGGGCGCGATGCCGTCGAGCACCGCGACCAGTTCGGCGGTGTCGCCCGCCAGGCACTCGAAGCGGTGCTCGAACCGCTTCCGGCCGACCCACAGCGTGTGGGCGAGGTCGCGCAGCTCCACCGAGGGGTGGGCGCGCAGGTGCGCCGCGAGCCGGCGCCGCTGCTCGGCGAGCTGCTGCTCCGTCCGGGCGGACAGGACCACGGGGTGGTCCGCCCTCGGCGCCGGAGGCCGCTCGGCCGACGGCGCCTCCTCGATGACGACGTGGGCGTTGGTGCCGCTGGCCCCGAAGGAGCTCACCACGCCGCAGCGCGGGCCGGCGGCGGGGGCCGCCCAGTCACGGGTCCGGGTGTTGACGTAGAACGGGCTGCCGGCCAGCGGGACCGCCTCGTTGGCGGTCTCGAAGTTCAGCGCGGCGGGGATCCGCCGGTGCCTGAGCGCCAGCAGGACCTTCAGCACACCCGCGATGCCGGCGGCGAACTGGGCGTGTCCGATCGTGGTCTTCACCGAGCCCAGCGCGCAGTACTCGGCGCGGTCGGTCCGGGCGCGGAAGACCCGGTCCAGGGCCCGGAACTCGATCGGGTCGCCCAGCGGCGTGCCGGTGCCGTGCGCCTCGACCAGGCCGATCCGCTCCACGTCGACGCCGGCCCGCTCGTACAGCCCGCTGATCAGGCTCTCCTGGGAGACCGAACTCGGGGCGGTGATGCCGTTGGTGGCGCCGTCCTGGTTGACCCCGACGGCGGTGATCACGCCGTGGACGTGGTCCCCGTCGGCCAGCGCGTCGGCGAGCCGCTTGAGCACCACCACCCCGACGCCCTCACCGGGGACGAAGCCGTCCGCCCGGTGGTCGAAACTGTGGCAGCGCCCGCTCGGGGAGAGCATCCCCGCGCGGCCCGCGAGCCCGTACAGCCGCGGCGTGGACTGGACGAACACCCCGCCGGCCAGGGCCATCGAGGTCTCGCCGGACCAGAGGTCCTTGCAGGCCAGGTCGAGCGCCACCAGCGAGCTGGAGCAGGAGGTGTCGACGGCGATTGCCGGGCCCTTGAGGTCCAGGGCGTAACTGACCCGGCTCGGGATCACCGAGGCCATGTTGCCCCACAGGGCCTGGGCCGGCGCGTCCCCGTCGAGCAGCTCCAGGTAGTCCCCGGCCCAGGCGCCGACGTACACGCCGCACGGCCGCCGGTCCATCCGGCCGGCGTACCCGGCGTCCTCCAGGGCCTTCCACGACTCCTCCAGCAGCAGCCGCTGCTGGGGGTCCATCGCGGCGGCCTCGGTGCCGGAGATGTTGAAGAACAGCGCGTCGAACTCGTCGATCCGGTCGAGGAACCCGCCCCGGGTGCACGCGCTCAGGCCGTCGAGGCGGAAGCGGGTGGCGTCGGTGACCAGGTCGTCCCCGTTCTCCAGCCGGGTCCACAGCTCGTCCAGCGAGCCGGTGCCCGCGAACCGGCCGCTCATGCCGACGACCGCGATCGGGCCGCGGTCCACCGGGCCGGGGGCGGCCACCGGCTGTCCGGTGGCGGGACGGCGGTCGGTGGCCGGGGTGCCGCCGTCGGCGGCTCCGGCGTTCGGTGCGGCGTCAGGCGCGGCGCCCGGTGTGGCGTCGAGCGCGGCCGAGGGCCGGGCCCCGCCGCCGGTCCGGGCCGGCACCATGGCGTCCCGGTGCTCGGCGAGCAGGTGCGCGGCCAGCCGGTCGACCGTGCTGTGGTCGAAGACCACGGTGGTCGAAAGGTCCAGCGAGAGCGCGGTGTTGAGCTCGTGGACCAGCCGGACGGCGAGGATGGAGTCCAGGCCCAGATCGGCGAACGCCGACCCGTCGAGGACCTCGCCGGTGTCCATCGCGAGGGCGGCGGCGACCTTCTCCCGCACCAGCGCGGGCACCAGCCCGTCCAGGTCGGCCAGGTCGTCCGCCGGTTCGGCCGGTTCGGCCGGTTCGTCAAGACCGGCCAGGTCGTCCAGGTCGACCGGTTCGGCGGCCGCGGGGGGAACGGGTGCTGCGGGGGGAACGTCCCCGGACCGGGCCAGGTCGCCGATCCAGAACCGTTCCGCGGCGAACGGATAGGTGGGCAGGGCGATGGTCCGCCGCGCCTCCCGGTGCGTGCCGCGCCAGTCGATCGCGACGCCGGACGCCCACAGGGCCGCGACCTTGGACAGCTCCCCGGCGGCGCTCCAGCGCCGGACGAGCAGCTCCTGGAGCTCGCCGTCCGCGGTGAGTTCCGCGAGCAGCCCGTCGGGCGCCGTCCCCGCGCTGCCCCGGAGCCCCCGGCCCTCGCGCAGCGCGTCCCGCAGCTCCCCGGTGGAGGAGACCACGACCGCGTACCGCTCGGCCATCGCCTCCCGGCCCACCTGGAGGGTGTACGCGAGGTCGGCCAGCGGGGTGTCCGGGGCCCGGTCGAGGAACGCGGCCAACCGGTCGACGGAGGCGGCGAGTCGGTCGGGGGTCCGGGCGGAGAGGACGACGACGTGTTCGGCGCCGTCCTCGGTGCCATCTGCGGGTTGCACGGGGTACTCCTCGACGATCACGTGCGCGTTGGAGCCGCCGGCACCGAAGGAGGACACCGCCGCGATCCGCGGGCCCTCGCTGTGCCAGGGCGCCGCTTCGCGCTGGAGCCGGAAGGGGGACGACCCGAAGTCGATGTTCGGGTTGGGCTGTTCGGCGTTCAGGGTGGGGACCAGTTCCCGGTGCCCGAGCTGCAGCAGCACCTTGGTCAGGCCCGCCACGCCGGCGGCGGCCTCCAGGTGCCCGATGCCGGACTTCACCGAGCCGAGCGCGCAGTACTGGCGGTCCTCGGTGTCCTGCCGGAACGCCGCGGCCAGGCCGGCGACCTCGATCGGGTCGCCCAGCTCGGTGCCGGTGCCGTGCGCCTCGACGTACCCGACCTGCCGCGCCGAGACGCCGGCCCGGTCGAGCACCTGACGGATCAGCGCGGCCTGGGCGGTCGGGCTCGGCACGGTGTAACCGGTGCTGCGCCCGCCGTGGTTGACGCCGGTGGCGCGGATCAGGCCCAGCACCCGGTCCCCGTCGGCCAGGGCCCGGGACAGCGGCTTGAGCAGCACGCAGCCGACGCCCTCGCCCGGGACGAACCCGTGGCCGCCGGCGCCGAAGCTGCGGCAGTACCGGTCGGGCGAGAGCATGCCGGAGCGGCACAGCTCGACGTAGTCCAGCGGGTGGGTGTAGACGTTCGCGCCGCCGGCCAGGGCGACCTCGCAGGCGCCGCTGCGGAGTTGCTCGCAGGCCTCGTGGATCGCGGTCAGCGAGGCCGAGCACATGGTGTCCACGGTCAGGCTCGGCCCGCGCAGGTCGAGCAGGTAGGAGACCCGGGCGCTCAGCGAGGCGAACGACAGCCCGGGGACGACGAGTTCACCCGAGGGAAGCCGGCCCGCAGGGTGCCGGGCGTGCCCGACCTTGGTGACGCCGGCGAACACCCCGACCCGGTGGTCGTGCTGCTCGGCGAGGCGGGCGCGGGTGTACCCGGCGTCCTCCAGCACCTCCCAGGCGGCCTGGACGAACAGCCGCTCCTGCGGGTCCATCGCGTAGGCGTCGCGCGGGGCGATGCCGAAGAACCTCGGGTCGAAGTCGGCGAAGCCGTCCAGGAACCCGCCCCACTTGCTGTAGCTGCGCCCGGTGGTCGCGGCGGTGGTGCGGTCGGGTTCGAAGAAGCCGTCCAGCGGCCACCGGTCGATCTCGCGGACGCTGTCGCGGCCGGCCCTGAGGTTCTCCCAGAACTCGCCCAGGTCGGCGGCGCCCGGGTAGCGGCCGCTCAGCCCGATGACGGCGATCGGCTCGTCGGGGCCGGCGGCGCGCCCGGCGGTACGCCCGACGGCGGGTTCCCCGGCGGGGACGGTCCGTCCCGAGGGGGCCGCCGGGGCGGGCCCGGCCGCCCGCTCCGGTACGGGCTGCGGTACGGGCTCCGGGCGGCGTGCGCCGCCGAGCCGGGCGGCCACCGCCCGCAGGGTCGGCTGCTCGTAGAACAGGGTCGAGGAGGCCTCGGGGTAGAACGGGGCCAGCGCACGGTTGAGCTGGATCACCATCACCGAGTCGAGACCGATGTCGACGAACGGCCGGTCCGGGTCCACCGCCCGCGGGGGCAGCTTGCTGACCTCCGCGAAGACCTCCCGCAGGTGGTCCAGCACGGCGCGGTCCGCGGTGCGGCCCCCGGACGGTGCGGGTGCGGGCGCGGGCGGAGCGGCAGCGACAGGAGCAGCGGCCGGGGCGGGCGAGCCGTGGTGCACCCACACCCGGTCCACCCCGGTGTGCCAGGCGTCGACCAGGGCGGCGAGGCCCGTCGGCGTCGGCATCGGTACCAGCCCCCGGTCCTCCCGCAGGTAGGCCAGGGTGCGGTCGTCGACGGTCATGCCGCCGTCCTGCCACAGCGGCCAGGCCACCGAGAGCGTCCGGCCTCGCCGTTCCCCCCGGGTGACCGCCGCGTTCCGGGAGGCGGCGAACTCGTCGAGGAAGGCGTTGGCGGCCGCGTAGTCGCTCTGCCCGGGGTTGCCGGTGACGGCGGCGCCGGAGGAGTAGGCCAGGACGAACTCCAGCGGGCAGTGCGCGGTGGCCCGGTCGAGGTGGACGAGGCCGTCCGCCTTGGCGCCGAGCACCTCCTCCCACTGCGCCGCGGTCTTCTCCGCGAGCAGGGCGTCGCGGACCACTCCGGCGGCGTGCACCACCCCGGTGACCTCGCCCGCCTCGGCGACGAGGTGGCGGACCTCCTCCCAGCGCGAGAGGTCGGCCCGCACGTAGCGCGCGACCGCGCCGGCCTGCCGCAGGTCGGCCAACAGCGCCTCCACCCGCTCGTCGGCCGGCGACCGGCCCGCGAGGACGAGGGTGGGCCGTCGGACGTCGGCGGCGATCCGGCGGGCCGTCGCGGCGCCGATGCCGCCGGCGCCGCCGGTGACGAGGTAGACGCCGCCGTCCCGCCACGGCGGGGCGGAGCCGGTGGCCGGGGGAGCGACGGGGGTCCAGCCGAGGGTCTGTCGGACGCCGTGGCGGTAGCGGACGAGGTCGTCCGCGCCGTCGGCGTTCTCCGTGACCGCGGTGGCCGGGTCGACGCCCGCGGCGCCGTCCAGGACGATCACCTGGCCGAGGACTCCCGGGTCCTCCTTGGCCACCGAGCGCAGCAGGCCGGCCAGGGCCGCGGTGTCCGTGACCACCTGGACCAGCACCGTGCCCTCCTCGGCCGCCAGGCCCCGGACGGTCTCCAGCAGCTGCCAGGACAGGTCGCGGAACCGGCTCTCCGGCCGCTGTTTGGCGGTCTCCAGCCGGATCGCCCCGGGGAGGTCGCCGTCGACCCCGCACAGCACGACCGCGCGGCGGTCGTGGCGGCGGCCCGGCGCGGCGGGGGCCGGAGCCCAGGCCGGGACGGACAGGACCGTGACGGCCTCCGGGGCGGCGGCCGCTTCGGTGTCCGGTGCCGCGACAGGCGCCGGGGCGGGCGCCGGGGCGGGCGCCGGGGCGGGCTCGGCCTCCGGGTGCCAGAAGCGGTCCCGGGCGAAGGGGTACCCGGGCAGATGAACCCGTCCGGGCGTCGCTCCGCCGGTCCAGGCCGACCGGTCGAGGGCCTCGCCCGCGATCCAGCGCGCCGCCGGACCGGTGGCCTCGCCCCGGTCGCCGGTGGCGACGAACGCCCGCAGCCGGTCGGCGAGTTGGGCCACGCTGGACACCGTCCAGGCGATCCGCTCGGCCATCTCCTCCCGGCCGGCCAGGAGGGTCCAGGCGACCGAGCGCAGGGACACCCCCTCCGACCGCTCCAGGAAGGCCAGCAGGTCCCGGGCCCGGTCGGTCAACTGCCCCGGGGTGCGCGCCGAGAGCGGCACCAGGACGTCCCTGGCGGGCTCCTCCCGGTCCGCCCGGACCGGGACGTACTCCTCGACCACGACATGGGCGTTGACGCCGCCGAAGCCGAAGCTGCTGACCCCGGCGCGCCTCGGCCCGTCCCGGCCGTCGCGGTCGCGCGGACGCGGCCAGGGCTCGTTCTCCCGGACCAGGTGGAAGGGCCCGTCGTCGAGTTCGACGAACGGGTTGACCCGCCGCAGGTGCCGGTTCGCGGGCAGCACCCCGTGCCGGAGCGAGAGCAGCACCTTCAGCAGCCCGGCGATGCCGGCGGCGGACTCCAGGTGCCCGATGTTGGTCTTGACCGAGCCCAGGCCGCACGCGCCGTCGTCGCTGCGGCCGAGCCGGCGGAAGGCCGTGCGCAGCGCGCGGACCTCGACCGGGTCGCCGAGGGCCGTGCCGGTGCCGTGGGTCTCGATGTAGCCGATGGTGTCCGGGTCGAGGTCGCCGACGGCCGCGGTGACCAGCTCGGCCTGGGCGTCGGCGTTCGGCGCGGTGAGCGAGTTGGCCCGTCCGCCGTGGTTGTAGGCGCTGCCCCGGAGCACGCCGAGGATCGCGTCGCCGTCCCGCTCGGCCGCCGCCAGCGGCTTGAGGACGACGGCCCCGACGCCCTCGCCGCGCACGTAGCCGTTCGCGTCGGCGTCGAAGGTGCGGCACAGGCCGTCCGGGCTGAGCATCCCCGCGCGGTGGGCGCTGACGAAGGTGCCGGCGTCGAGCAGGACGTTCACCCCGCCCGCGATCGCCAGGTCGCAGGCGCCGGACCGGATGGCTTCCATGGCGCGGTGCACCGCCACCAGCGAGCTGGAGCAGGCGGTGTCGATGGGCTCGCTCGGGCCGCGCACGTCGAGCAGGTAGGAGATGCGGTTGGCCAGGATCGAGTGGTTGGTGCCGGTCGCGGTGAAGGCGTCCGGCCGCACCCCGCGGGTGCTGAGCAGGGTCGCGTAGTCGTTGTTGGTGACGCCGATGAACACCCCGGTGTTGGACGGGAGTTCGCTCGGGCGGTGGGCGCTGTCCTCCAGAGCCTGCCACACCGTCTCCAGCACCAGCCGGTGCTGCGGGTCCATCAGTTCGGCCTCGCGCGGCAGGATCCGGAAGAACGCCGCGTCGAAGGCGTCGACCTCGTCGAGGGCGCCCATCCGCCGGGGGAAGTCCAGGGCGGTGATGGCCCGGCGCTGCTCCTCGTCGTAGCGGTCCAGCGGGAAGGCGGTGACGGAGTCCCGCCCGGCCAGCAGGTTCGCCCAGAACTCGCCGAGGTCGCGGGCGCCGGGGAAGCGTCCGGCCGCGCCGATCACGGCGATCGGCGTGTCCGGGGCCCGTCCGGGCCCGTCCGGGAGGGGCCGGCGCCCGGTGGCGGGGGCCGTCACGGGGGCTGTCACGGGGGCCGTCACCGCGGCGGTCGCGGGGACGGCTGCCGGGACGGTCGCGGGGCGGGCCGCCGGGCGGCGCGGCGCGGCCGAGGCCCCGTGCTCCGCGACCAGGTGGGCGCCCAGCGCCTCCAGGGTGCTGAGGTCGAAGAACACGGCCGGGCTGACCTTGGCGCCGAAGCGCTCCTCGATCTGCTTGGCGAAGTAGACCAGGGAGATCGAGTCGAAGCCGAACTCGTCCATACCGGTCCGGGGGTCGAGCTCCTCGGGCTCGAACTTCAGCAGCCCCGCCGCGATCTCGCGCAGCACCTCCACGACCCCGTCCGCACCCGAAGGTCCGGACGTGCCCTCCTCCGGCACGGGGGTACCCGGCTCGGGGCGGAGTACGGCGGGCCGGGGGGCCCGGCGGGCCGCCGGTGGCGTCCCCCCGGTGCCGCACAGCACGCCCTCCAGCGCGCCGAGCACCTCGCCCGAAGCGTCGGCCAGGAGGATCCGGTCGGCGCCGAGGAGGACGTGGGCGACCGGCCCGCCGGACCGGACGGTGACCCGGTCGATCCGGTGCGGCGCGACCCGCTGCCAGTCCGGGTGCCCGGCCCGGCGGGCCGTCCACTGCACGCCCAGGGCGATCGCCGCGAGGACGGACGGTTCGACGGTCACGTTCCGCCGGACGTGGTCCTGCTGGACGCCGGGGCGGGACAGGTGCAGGAGGGTGCTGCCGTCCGGGGCGGCGGACACCGCGTCGACGGCGCAGGAGGCGGCCCGGGGGACGACGCCGCCCTCGGCCAGTTCGGCCAGGAGGCCCGCCCGGTCCAGCACCTGCCGCAGGCCGGTGAGGTCGATCCGGCCGGTGGGCGCGTCGGCCGCCCGGACGGTGAACTCGACGGCCGGCGGCCCGTCCCCGGCCCGCACCAGGCCGTGGCCGTCGGCGAACTCCGTGACGAGGCGGTCGGTGGCCGACCAGTCGACCGGCCGCAGCACCCGCAGGTCGTGCACGGCCGGCTCGGCCGCGTACCCGCTGACCTTGGCGGTGGCGAGCGCGAGGTCCACGGCGAAGGTGGACACCACCACGGGGAGCCCGTCCTGGCGGTAGGTGTAGTCCTGGAGGTCGTCGAGCCGCAGGTCCGCGGTGTAGCGCAGGCCGTGGACGTCGGACTCGTTGCGCCCCAGGAAGGGGTGCAGCCGCTCGCGGTGGGCCAGCGGGGCGAGCACGGTCGGCGCGTCCTCGTCCACCTCGACCCAGCAGCGCACCCGGTCGAAGGGGTACGGGGGCAGCGGGACCCGCCGGGCCGCGGGCAGCCGGTCCCAGTCGACGCTGCGGCCCGCGAGCCAGGTCCGGGCGATCTCGTGCTCCGGGAGGTCCCGGTGGCCCGCCGCCCAGCCGTCCAGGGCGGCCAGGGCGGCCGCCTTGTCGGCCGCCACGAAGGCCCAGCGGTGCGGCAGTTCGTTCCTGCCGACCCGCAGGGTGAAGGCGATGTCGGGGAGGTCGGCCTCGCGGGCCCCGGCGAGGTGGTCGCGGAAGACGGCCAGGTGGCGTCCGAGGGCGTCCTCGTTCATGGCCGAGAACACGAACAGCTGCTCGCCGAAGGGCTCCTGGCGGACCGGCCGCGGCGGGTACTCCTCCAGGATGATGTGGGAGTTCATGCCGCCGGCGCCGATCGAGGTGAGGCCGGCCCGGCGCGGGTGGACGACCTCCCGGCCGTCGACCGTGGTGACGACCGGCTGCCAGTCGGCGAGGGTCTGCTGGACCCGGAACGGGGTGTCCGCGAAGTCGATGTCCGGGTTGAGCTCCGTGCTGTGCAGCGACGGCACCAGCTTGCCGTGCCGCAGCTGGAGCAGCACCTTCGCCAGGCCCACCATCCCGGCGGCGGCGAGCAGGTGGCCCATGGTGGCCTTGACCGAGCCGAGCGCGCAGAACTGCCGGTCCTCGGTGTACTTCCGGAACGCCGAGGTGAGGGCGCGGACCTCGATCGGGTCGCCCAGGGCGGTGCCCGAGCCGTGGCCCTCGACGTAGCCGATCGTCCTCGGGTCGATCCCGGCGTCCTCGACGGCCTTCTCGATCGCGCGGGCCTGCATGCCGGGGCTCGGCACGGTGAAGCCGTTGCGCACACCGGCGTTGGACAGGGCGGTGCCCTTGATCACGGCGTACACGTGGTCGCCGTCGCGCTCCGCGTCGACCAGCGGCTTGAGCACCACCGCGCCGACGCCCTCGCCGAGGATGGTGCCGTCCACGCCGACGCCGAAGCTGCGGATCACGTCGGAGGTGCCGGTGGTGAAGTGCTCCTGCGAGGAGGTGATCAGGTTGTACGGGTGCAGCAGCAGGTTGATGCCGCCCGCGACCACCATCCGGCACTCGCCGGCCCGCAGCATCTGCACGGCCTGGTGGACGCAGGTCGAGGAGGCCGAGCACATGGTGTCCACGAAGATCGACGGCCCGGTCAGGCCGTAGAAGTAGGACAGCATGTTCGGGATCGTCCCGGTGTAGCTGCCGCTCTGCGGGGCGCCGCGGGTGAGGCTGTTCTGGAAGCCGTACAGGTTGTAGTGGTTGCTCATCGTCCCGACGAGCACGCCGACGTCGCCCTGGTAGCGGCGCCGGATGGTCTCCCGGGAGTAGCCCGAGTCCTCCAGCGCCTGCACGCCGGCCTGGAGGAACAGCCGCACCTCCGGGGACATCTGCTCGGCCTCGCGCTTGGAGATCCGGAAGTACCGGGGGTCGAAGGCGTCGATGTCGCGCAGGAAGGTCCCGGTCCGGATCACGCTCTTGCCGGGCACGGCCCGGTCGCTGTCGTGGACGACGCGGTGGTCCCAGCGGTCGGCGGGGACCTCGGTGAAGCTGTGCCGGCCGTTCTCCAGCAGCTCCCACAGCTCGTCGAGGGTGTCGGCGCCGGGGTAGCGCCCGGAGACCCCGATGATCGCGATGTCGTGCCGGTCGTCGCGGTCCCGGTGCGGCCCGGACGGCTCCGCGCGGGCCTCGGGGGCCTCGACGGCGGCGACGGCCTCGGGGGTGGTCCGGACGGGTACCTCGACGGGCTCCGGCTCGGGTTCGGCCCGCGGCGCCGCCCCGCCGAGGACGGCCTCCAGCTGCTCCCGCCGGGACTCCACGAAGTGGGCGGCGACGTCGGCGATGTTGAGGTACTCGAAGAAGATGGTCTTGGACAGCGGCCCGAACAGCTTCTCCAGCTCGGCGGTCACGCCCATGATGCTCAGCGAGTCGATGCCGTACGCGACGAGGTCGGTGGCCGGGTCGAGGTCCTCCGGCCGGTGCCGGAGGACCTCGGCGACGATCCGCCGCAGCAGTTCCTCGGTCCGCTCGGTCAGGTCCCCGCCGTCGCCGCCGGGTACCGCTCCGGCGGGTGCGGCGTTCCGAACCGGTGTGCCCGGTACGGCGGTTCGGGCCGGTACGGCGGGCCGGGCCGCGAGCGTGGCGCCCGCGCCGTAGCCGACCACGACGTGCGCCGGGGCGTCGGCGCGCAGCGCCCCGCCGAGCGCGCGCAGCCCGTCCTCGGTGGGCAGCGGCTCCCAGCCCCGCTCGCGGCGCATCGCCTCCCGGCCGGCCGCGTCCATCGTCATGCCGCCGTCGGCCCACAGCGGCCAACTGACCGCGACGGTACGGCCGGTGCGCTCGCCGGAGTCGACCAGGGACTGCCGGTGCGCGGCGAACGCGTCCAGGAAGGCGTTGGCCGCGGCGTAGTCGGACTGGCCGGGGTTGCCGTACACCCCGGCGACCGACGAGAAGAGCACGAAGTGGTCCAGGTCGAGGTGGCGGGTGGCGGCGTCGAGGTTGAGCGCGCCGCGGATCTTCGGCGCGCCCACCGTGCGGACGTCGGCCAGGTCCTTGCGCACCAGGTACTGGTCGCGCAGGACGCCGGCCGCGTGGACGACGCCGTCGAGCGAGCCGTGGTCGCGCAGGATCGTCTCGACCGCGGCCCGGACCTCCTCGGCGTCGGCCACGTCCACCGGCAGGTGGTGGGCGTCGACGCCGTCGGCGCGCAGCTCGGCGAGCGGGCCGGTGGCGGACCGTCCGCTGAGCACCACCGTGGCCCCGGCGCGGCCGAAGTAGCGGGCCAGGTGCGGACCGAGGCCGCCCAGGCCGCCGGTGATCCAGTACACCCCGCCGGTCCGCAGCTCCGGGACGGCCGGGCCGGCCGCGAGTGGGGCGTCGACGGGCTCCAGCACCTGCCGGACCCCGTCGGCCCGGCGGCGGACCTCGCTGTCGGCGCCCTCGTCCGCGCACTCCTCGGCGACGATCCGCTCGATCGTCGCCGGGTCCGCGCCCTCCAGGCCGTCGACGCGCACCACCCGGCCGGTGACCAGCGGGTTCTCCAGGGCCACCGTGCGGAAAAGGCCCGCCAGCGGCCGGTGGAAGTGTGCGGGGACCCGCCCGTCGACCAGCACCACGAACCGGTGCTCGGTGGTGGGCCGGGTGAGCAGCAGCTCCCGGACGGCGGCGAACACCGTGTCCGTCACGGCCTCGACGCCGTCGGCCGGGGCCGAGGGGGCGATGCCCGGCAGCTCCGGGGTGTGCGGGGTGCGGGCCGGGCCGCCCGGGACGGCCGGCCGGTCCGTCCACCGGGTGGTGGCGGTGACGACGCGCGGGCCGGTGCCGGTGGCGCGCTGGGCGAGCCCCCGGACCGTGGCGTGGATGGTGCCCGCTTGGTCGCACAGGTCGATGTCGAAGGTGGCCACCGCGCCGGAGCCGCCGGAGCCCCCAGAGCCCCCGGAACCGCCGGTGCGCCGGATCCAGGCCCAGCTCTCGGCCGGGCACGGCCCGTGGACCAGGACCTCGTCCAGGGCCAGCGGCAGGGTCGGCCCGGCGGTGTCCGGCATCAGCGTGACGGAGACCTGGAAGGCCGCGTCCAGCAGGCTCGGCGGCAGCAGGTGTCCGCCGTCCTCGGGCTCGGTCGGCCGGATGCGGGCGAGTGCCCCGTCCGGGCCGGTGCGCAGCTCCCGCAGCGCGCGCATGGCCGGGCCGTACTCCAGGCCCTGGGCGCGCAGCCGCCGGTGGACGGCGTCGGGCTCGGCCGGGTCCGGGCAGGAGGCGCGCAGCGCGGCCAGGTCGAGCGGGGCCGGCGGCGCGGGCGGGACGAGCTCGGCGCGGCCGGTGCCGTGCTCCGTGCCGTCGCGTACGAACGCGACGGCGATGCCGTGGTCCCCGGGCGTCAGTTCGACCTGGACGTCGACGGGTTCCTCGTCGACGGTGATCGGCCGCACCCAGGCCAGGTCGTGCAGCCGGACGGTCCCCGTCCCGGTGGCCGAGAGCGCCACGGCGGCCCGGGCCATCTCGACGTAGGCGGCGGCGGGCAGCACCCGCCGGCCGCCGACCCGGTGGTCGTCGAGGAAGGGCTCGGTGCCGGTGAACGTCGAGGTGTAGCGCTGCTGCGCCAGGTCGGAGGTGTTGCGGTGGACGAGGGGGTGCAGCTGCCCGGTGGCGGCGGGGGCGACGGGCTCCGGCACGCGGTACCAGTGCCGGTCCCGCGCGAACGGGTAGGTGGGCAGCCGCACCCGGTGGGCGCCGGGGTGGTGCGGCCAGCTCGCGTCGCCGCCCGCCAGCCAGTCGGCGACCGCGGTCATGAGCTCGGGGCCGGCGCCGGCGGGGTTGGCGGCCTCGCCCGCCGGGAGCTCGCCGGACACCAGCGTCCCCAGCGCGGCGACGAGCTGGTCCCGGTCGGCGACGACGAGCGCCGCCCGGACGGCCAGCGGTTCGCGGCCCACCCGCAGGGTGTGGGCGATGTCGGCCGGCGACTGCTGCGGCAGCAGCGCGGACTCCGGCGCGAGCAGGTGCTCCCGCAGCAGTCCGGCGAGCACCCGCAGCCGCTCGGGGCTGCGCGCCGACAGCGGGACGACGTACGGGCCCGGCGCGCCGGCCGAGGAGGTGCGGGGGTGCGGTTCCTCCATCAGCACGTGGGCGTTGGTCCCGCCGAAGCCGAAGGAGCTGACGCCGGCCCGGCGGGGCGCGCCGTCCGCGGCCGGCCAGGGCCGGGTCCCGTCGACGATGTAGAAGGGGCTGCCGGCCAGGTTGATCAGCGGGTTCAGGTTCCGGAAGTTGACGGTCGCGGGCAGCACCCCGGCCGTCATGGCGGCGACGACCTTCACCATGCCCGCCACCCCGGCGGCGGATTCCAGGTGCCCGATGTTGGTCTTGACCGAGCCGATGCCGGTGGTGTCCGGGTCGGGTTCGGTCCCGGCGGCCTCGTGCAGGTTGCGGAAGGCGCGCTTGAGGCCGACGATCTCGATCGGGTCGCCGACCGGGGTGCCCGGCCCGTGCGCCTCGATGTAGCCGACGGTGCCGGGCGCGACGCCCGCCCGGGTGTAGACGTCCTCGATCAGCGCGGCCTGGGCGGTCGGGCTGGTCACGGTCAGCGAGTTGGTCCGGCCGCCGTGGTTGGTGCCGACGCCCTTGATCACCCCGTGGACCGGGTCGCCGTCCGCGATCGCCCGGGCGAGCGGCTTGAGCAGCAGGACCGCCCCGCCCTCGCCCCGGACGAACCCGTCGGCGCCCTCGTCGAAGGCCTGCGCCCGGCCGGTGGGCGAGAGCATGCCGGCCTTGCTGAAGGCCACGAAGTGCTTCGGGGACCAGCACAGGTTGACGCCGCCGGCCAGCGCCAGGTCGCAGTCCCCGTTGTTGAGCGCGGTCACGGCCTCGTAGACGGACACCAGGGAGCTGGAGCAGGCGGTGTCGTTGGTGATGCTCGGGCCGTGGAGGTCGAAGTGGTAGGAGAGCCGGTTGGCGACGATCGAGTACGCCGTTCCGGTCGGGAAGTAGGCGTCGGTCGCCACGTCGTCGCGCTCGATGAGTTCGGCGTAGTCGGCGTGGCAGACGCCCATGAAGACCCCGGTGCGGCTGCCCGCGAGCTCGCTCGCGCGGTAGCCCGCGTCCTCGACGGCCTTCCAGGCGAGTTCGAGGGCGAACCGCTGCTGCGGGTCCATCGTCTCGGCCTCGCGCGGGGAGATGGCGAAGAAGGCGGCGTCGAAGCGGTCCGCGTCCTCGATGAACCCGGCCCAGATGCTGTTGGTCCGTTCACCGCCGTTGCGCGGGTCCCCGAAGTAGCGTTCCTTGGACCACCGTTCGGCCGGGACCTCGGTGATCAGGGAGCGTCCGGCGGCGAGGTGGTCGAAGAGCGTGGCGAGGGTGTCGGCCCCGGGGAAGCGCAGGGCGAGTCCGATGATGGCGATGCCGTCGGTGGTCACCGGGCCTCCTTTCCGGTCCGGACGGCGTGGCGCCGGTCCACGGTCACTTTCAGGTCGAGCGCCGGGGCGGCCGGTCCGCCGTTCCGGCCGGCGCCGTCGAGCACGAACTGCCGGTGGAGCACGGCGGTGGTGAGCAGGTAGACGAAGGCCTGGTCCTCCTTGGTGCTCACGTCCTCGGCGGGCGAGGCCATGACGCGGTCCGTCAGGCGGCGGGCGAACCGCTGGTCCAGGAAGTCGAGCTTGCCCAACTCGGCGTCGGACAGGAGGAGTTCCAGGTAGTCCGGGCGGTACTCCTTGAACACCTCGCTGCCCGGGGCGCGGTAGGGCTGCTTGGGGCGGTCCGTGGTCCACTGCGGCAGCTCGGCGCGGAACGCCTTCTTCAGGACGGCCTTCTCGTTCCACCCGTCGTCGAAGCGGAGGTTGACCGCGGAGGCGGCCCGGACCACCGCCGGGTCGAGGAACGGGCAGCGGTTCTCCACGCTGTGCGCCAGGGCGACGCGCTCGCCCTGGGTCGAGAGCAGGAAGCCGGGCAGCAGGGTCTTGTACTCCAGCCACTGGGCCTTCTGCACCGCGGACATGGCCTGGTAGCCCGGCGCCCGGGCGACCAGGTCGAGCAGGTCGGCGAACGGGTCCTTGCGGGAGGCGAGCAGCCGGGCCGCGAACCTGCCGTTCTGGTACCGCAGTTCGTGGGAGAACAGGCCGGGCAGCCGCTCGGTGGCGAACTGCTGGTACAGGCCGAGCAGGTGGCCCTGGTGGGCCGGGCCGAAGTGCGCCAGCTCCGGGTGCAGGGTGGCGAGTCCGGCGCGCCGCTCGGCGTCGGTGAGCCCGTGCCAGCGTTCGCGCAGCATGGTCTCCCGGAACAGGGAGTAGCCGAGGAAGGCCTCGTCGGAGCCCTCGCCGCTGAGCACGGTCTTGATGCCCGCGTCGCGGACGTGGCGGGAGAGCAGGAACATCGGGACGAAGGAGGTCCGGAAGGCGGGCACCTCGGCGTGGTACACCGCCGACGGGAGGTTGTCGGCGATGTCCGCGCCGGTGACCGGGAGGGCGGAGTGCAGGGTGCCCAGGTGCTCGGCGACCAGCAGCTGGCTGTCGGACTCGTCGAAGTTCTTGTCCCGGAAGGCCACCGAGAAGGTGCGGACCTGGTGCCGGGACAGCTGGGTGGCGAGGCTGGTGACCACGGAGGAGTCGAGGCCGCCGCTCAGGTAGACGCCGACCTCCACGTCGGAGCGCAGGCGCAGCTCCACCGCGGTGCGCAGGCTCTCCCGGACGAACGCGACCGCCTCCGGCTCGGTGCCGTCGAAGCCCGGTACGTCGAAGGAGAGTTCCTCGTACGCGAGCGGCGAGCACAGGCCGCCGCCGGCCTCCAGGTAGCAGCCCATGGGCAGTTGGCGGACGCCGGCGAACGGCGTGCGGTCGGGCAGTGGCGTCCACACCGCGTAGATCGACGCGAGGTCCGGCGGGGAGAGCTCGAAGCGGAAGCCGGGGAACGCGCCGAAGGCCTTCGTCTCGGAGGCGAACAGGAGGGCGCCGCCGTGCTCGGCGTAGTACAGCGGGCGCTTGCCGTACCGGTCGCGGGCCAGGACGAGCCCGCCGGTGGCGGTGTCCCTGATCGCGAGCGCGAACGGGCCGTTGAAGCGGGCGAAGCAGGCCGGGCCCCACTGGATCCAGGCCTGGAGGGCGACTTCGGTGTCGGAGTGGTCGGTGCGGAACGGGCGGCCCAGGCCCTCCAGTTCCGCGCGCAGTTCGACGTGGTTGTAGATCTCGCCGTTGAAGCAGATCCAGTAGCGCTCCGTCGGGTCCGACATCGGCTGGGCGCCGTCGGCGGGATCGACGATCGCCAGCCGTACGGTGCCCATCGCGAGCCCGTCGTCCAGGTAGTAGCCGGCCTGGTCCGGTCCGCGGTGGCGGATGGTCGAGAGCATCGAGGTGATGACCTCGTCGGGTGCTCCGGTCAGTGGTGGGTCCGCGAGGAACCCGGCGATTCCGCACATGGCAGTCCCCCTATTCCCCGGCGAGCTTCTTCTGGACGAATTCATCGATCGCGTTGAGCGATACGAGGACGTTCATGAGGATCTCGTCGCCGTCGAGGGCCAGCGAGAACTCGGACTCCAGGAAGCGCATCATCCTGACGTAGCCGAAGGAGTCGATGACCCCGGCCTTGAACAGGTCGGTGTCCGGGGTGGTCTCATCGTCGAACTCGAAGAGGAAGCGCTCCTCCAGGTACGTCCGGATCGTGTCCGTCGTCGATTCCATCGTTCAGGCTCCAGACGTGATTTTGTCGACCATGCGGGTGAGGGAGGTGCCCCCGATCTCGGTGAACTCCACGTCGTCGTCCCGGTCGAGGAGACTTCGTACGCAGTCGGTCCAGCGCACCGGGGCGACGAGCTGTTCGGCCAGCAGCCGGGCGGTCTCCTCCGGCCGGTGCGGCCGGGCGGTGACATTGGAGACGACCGGGGTGCGGGGTGCGGCGAATGCGAAGCCGGTGAGGAATTCCGCGAAGCGCACGCGGGCGGGCTCCATGTAGCGGGAGTGGAAGGGCGCGCTCACCCTCAGGCGGGCGACCCGGATCCCGTTCTCCTCCAGGCATTCGACCGCGGCGGCCAGCACGGGGGGAGTGGCCGCGATGACGAGTTGTGACGGGGTGTTCAGGCCGGCGATGTCGACGCCGTCGACCCCGTGCTCGGCGAGGAGCTCCAGCAGCCGTTCCTCGGGGGTGTCCAGGACGGCGGCCATGCCCCCGTCGGAGGCCGCGGCCATGAGCTCGCCGCGCTTGGCGACCAGCCGGAGCCCGGTCTCGAAGTCGAACACCCCGGCGGCCAGCAGGGCGTTGTACTCGCCGAGGCTGTGCCCCAGGTAGACGTCCGCCGGGCGGTCCTCCCGGTGGGTGCGCTCGAAACCGTGCAGGGCGTTGACGACGAAGATCGCCGGCTGGGTGTACTCGGTCCGGCCGAGCAGGCCGTCCGGGTCCTTGGTGCACAGGGTGGCGAGGTCGTACCCCAGCAGGTCGGAGGCGAATCCGACCAGTCCTGGGTAGCGTTCGAGGACCTCGGCGCCCATTCCCTTGTGCTGGCTGCCCTGGCCGGCGAAGAGCATGGCGAACACGGCATTCCTCCGACGGGTGTCGCGGGGATGAGGGGGTGTGGCGAGAAGGGGGCGCGCGCCCGGTCTCACAGACGGCAGGTCGGGACGACCGACCTGAGCACGTTCAGGACCGCGCGGCCGCGCCGGTCGAGGGCGAGGCCGGGGGCGGCGGCCACGCCGAGCGACGCGGTCGGCGCGTCCCCGGCGAGTTCGACCGAGCGGATCCGGCCGCCGTCCAGCGTCGTGGCCCGGTGGGCGCGCTGGTGGACGAGGGCGAACCCGCACCCGGCGGCCACCAGGCCGCGGACGGTCTCCGGCCCGGTGGCGGTGACCACCGGTGGCAGCGGGACGCCGACGTCGGCGAAGAACTTCTCGAAGTGGAGCAGCAGCGGCGGGTCGTCGAGGGCGACGAACGGCCGCTCGGCGAGCTCGGCCAGGCGGACGGGGTCGGCCCGGCCGCACGGGTCGTCGTCCGCGACGAGCGCCCGCATGGGCAGCTCGGCCAGCGGGACGAACCGGGAGCCGCCGCTCAGGAAGTCGTAGGTGACGGCCAGTTCGCACTGCCCGTCCCGGAGCAGGGCCAGCAGCCGGTCGGCCGGTTCCTCCCGGGTGGTCAGCCGCAGGCCCGCGTGGCGTTCCGCGGTGATCCGGTGGGTCTGGGGGAGCAGGAACGGGGCGACCGGGGTGAGGAACCCGACGCCGAGCCGGCCTTCGATGCCGCCGGCCAGCGCGTCCCCCTGCTCCTGGAGGCTCCTGGCCTGTCCCAGCAGCGCGCGGGCGCCGAGGAGCAGGTCCCGCCCGTTCGGGGTGAGGGTGACCCCGCGGGCGTGGTGGCGCAGCAGCAGCTGCACGCCGAGTTGGCGTTCCAGCCGCATGATGGCCGAGGAGACGGTCGATTGCGAGGCTCTGAGCTTCTCGGCCGCTTCCGAGATGTTTCCGAGTTCGGCCGATTCCACGAAATAGCGCAACTGCGTGAGGCTGAAGTCCAGGCGGTCGGTCATTCTTCACGTCCGGAGTGATTTCTCGGTCGGTCGGATCGTGTGGGCGCCGTTCGCGCGCGTTCCGGCCGCTTCAGGTCCGGTGCGCGTTCCGGGGCGATCGTCTGGGCGTACGCGGCACGGTTCCGGCGCCGGGACAGTGGAACCGTGTCAGGCGGTACCGGTCGTACGTGTGCGATGGCGACATGGCGGGGCTCTTCTCTGGCTTCGGGAGCGAGGAGAACACTGTCGAGCGGGTATCGCGAAACGCTGTGTGTCATGCGCGTGTCAAGAAAGTAAAAAGCGCAGGCCGGAGGGTCGTGGCCAGGAGTGTGCAGGAAGGTTCAAGGGTGCACACGGAACGAAGCGCTTCGCTCACCTTAGGCGACAGGTTGACCGTGGAACAAGGTCGCCCTGGGGCCGGGATGTGAGGAACTCGCGGGCGTATCCGGTGGGCCGGATTCCGCGGGCCGGACCGTACGGGGACGTCCGAGGCCGGACCGTCCGGGACCGTCCGGGGTCGGATCGTCCCGGGGTGTCCCGGGCGGAAACGGCGAGCGGCCCGCCCGGTGTCCTGGAGGACACCGGACG
>NZ_JBHVEU010000086.1:0-24243 GCF_042802075.1 Kitasatospora sp. NPDC057518 | reverse complement strand
GACTTCCCACGCGGCCGCCGTCCGCCGTCAGCGGCCGACCTCGCGCAGGCGGAAGTCCTCGACCGTCTCGCGCCGGATCAGCAGGCGGGCCCGGCCGTCCTTCACCGCGACCACGGCCGGGCGGCCGACCAGGTTGTAGCCGGACGCCATGGACAGCTGGTAGGCGCCGGCCGCCGGCATCGCCAGCAGGTCGCCGGGGCGTAGGTCGGCGGGCAGTACGGCGTCGCGGACGAGCACGTCCCCGGCCTCGCAGTGGCGGCCGACCACGTCGACCCGCGTCTCCCCCGCCTCCGAGCGGCGGCCGACCAGCCGCACCGTGTACGGCGATCCGTAGAGGGCCGGGCGCGGGTTGTCGCTCATGCCGCCGTCCACCGCGACGAAGCAGCGGCCGTCCGCCGTGTGCTTGACGGACAGCACCCGGTAGACCGCCACGGCGGCCGGTCCGGCGATCGCGCGGCCGGGTTCGACGATCAGCCGGGGCACGTCCAGGTCGGCCTCGGCGCAGCGCACCGCCAGCCGGTCGGTGACCCGGACGGCGAACTCGGCGAGGTCCAACTCCTCGTCCCCGGGCAGGTACCTGATGCCGTGGCCGCCGCCGAGGTCCAGTTCGGGCAGTTCGACGCCGTGCCGGTCCCGGGTCTCGGCGAGCAGCCGCACCACCGCGTCCACCGCCTCCAGGTACGGCTCGACCGAGGTGATCTGCGAGCCCAGGTGGCAGTGCAGGCCCGCCAGTTCGAGCCCCGGCTGGTCGAGCACCCGGGCGATCGCGTCGGCCGCGTCGCCGCCCTCGACAGGGAAGCCGAACTTCTGCCCGCCGACCCCGGTCCGCACCGCCGCGTGGTGCCCGGCGGCGATCCCCGGGACGATCCGGACCAGCACCTTCTGCGGCGTGTCGGCGGCCACCAGGGCGGCCAGCCGCGCGATCTCCGCCGGGCCGTCGATGACGATCCGCCCGACCCGCAGCCGCCGCGCCAGCCGCAGTTCCTCCGGGGACTTGGCGTTGCCGTGCAGCAGGATCCGCTGCGCCGGGAAGCCGGCCGAGACCGCCAGCCACAGCTCGCCGGACGAGCAGACGTCCAGGCCCAGCCCCTCCTGCTCCACCCAGTCGGCCATCGCGCTGCAGAGGAAGGCCTTGGCCGCGTACAGCACCTCGGCGTGCGGCAGCGCCCGCCGGTACGCCCGGGCCCGCCCCCGGACCTCGGCCTCGTCCAGCACGTACAGCGGGGTGCCGAACCGCTCGGCGGCCTCGGCCAGTCCGACCCCGCCGATCAGCAGATCGGCTCCCCGGCCGGGCCGCGCCGTGGCCGGCCAGGGGCCGCCGAGCACGTCGGCGGAGACGGCTCCAGGGGCGGTCCCGGGGGTGGTGGGGACGGGCGGGGCGATGAGCTGGGTCATGGCGGCTGCTCCTCTGGGTGGGCGCGTGGGCGGCGGGACGCCCTGACGGGTGTCAGTCCTCGTAGTGCATCGCGAAGCGGCAGTTCGCCGGGCGGGTGCGGTCCCGGTCGGCGGCCGGGGACGGTTCCGGCGGCTCGGGGCGGTCCCGGCGCCAGGCGGCGGGCACGAGGCGGACCGTCCGCTCCAGCGGCTCGTCGACGTCGATGACGGCGGTGACAGTGGTCATGGCGGGGTCCCTCCAGACGGCGGCCCGGGCGGCCGCACCCCTCCAGTGGAGACCCTCCGCACACCGACCGCACCCGCCCTTGACGCAGGGCGTACGGCCCGGGGCCCGTCCTTGACGCCTTCCTGACAGCCGTCCGGCGGTCGGCCGGCGGCGGTGTCAGAGCTCCGTCAAGGACGGGGGTTTCGCCGCCAATCCTGTGTCAAGAGCGGCATGTCCCCCGGTTCTCCGGTGGTGGGCTGTCCGCCGTCCCCGCAGCCCCACCCGAACCCGCCGCCCCCGACGAACCGGGGCGGCCCGGAAGGTCCCCCGAGACGATGCGCCGTTCGGCCCTCACCACCCCGGACAACACCCCCGACCAGCAGAACTGGTTCCGCCGCCCGGAGCGCACCGCGGCCCCCGCGCCCGAGCCGCCGCCGAGCCACCGGCCCACCTCGCCGGGCGGCCGCCGCCGGCTGATCACCCGCCGCCAGCTGGCCGAGGCGCTGCCCGCCGCCGTCCGCAAGCTCCACCCGCGCACCATGATGCGCAACCCGGTGATGCTGGTGGTGGAGACGGGCTCCGCGCTCACCACGATCAGCGCCGTCCTCCACCCGGGCGTCTTCGCCTGGGTGATCTCCTTCTGGCTCTGGCTGACCGTGCTGTTCGCCAACCTCGCCGAGGCCGTCGCGGAGAGCCGCGGCAAGGCGCAGGCCGAGTCGCTGCGCCGCGCCCAGTCCGCCACCACCGCCCGGCGGCTGCTGCACTGGCGGGTCGGCACCCGGGACCACCGCCACGAGGTCATCCCCGCCGAGCAGTTGATGGTGCACGACATCGTGCTCGTCCCGGCCGGCGAGGTGGTCCCGCGGGACGGCGAGGTGGTCGAGGGCGTCGCCACGGTCGACGAGTCGGCGATCACCGGGGAGTCGGCACCCGTCATCCGCGAGTCCGGCGGTGACCGCACCGGCGTCACCGGCGGTACCAGGGTGCTCTCCGACCACCTGGTCGTCCGGGTCACCTCCCGCCCCGGGCAGAGCTTCGTGGACCGGATGATCGCCCTGGTCGAGGGCGCCGACCGGCAGAAGACGCCGAACGAGATCGCGCTCAACATCCTGCTGGCCTCGCTGACCATCGTCTTCCTGCTCTCGGTGGTCTCGCTCCAGCCGATGGCCGTCTACGCGCACGCGCCCCAGACCACCATCGTGCTGGTCGCGTTGATGGTCGCGCTGATCCCGACCACGATCGGCGCGCTGCTCTCCGCGATCGGCATCGCCGGGATGGACCGGCTGGTGCAGCGCAACGTGGTCGCCCTCTCCGGCCGGGCGGTGGAGGCCGCCGGGGACGTGGACGTGCTGCTGCTCGACAAGACCGGCACCATCACCCACGGCAACCGACGGGCCGTCGCCCTGCATCCGCTGCCCGGGGCGACCACCGAACAGCTCGCCGAGGCCGCCCAGTTGGCCTCCGTCGCGGACGAGACACCGGAGGGGCGGTCACTGGTCGAACTGACGAACCGTCAGTACTGGGTGCCGCCGCGCTCCCCCGGCGAACTCGGCGAGCAGCAGCCCGTACCGTTCACCGCCCACAGCCGGATGAGCGGCGTCGACCTCACCTGGCCGGACGGCACCACCTGCCTGGTCCGCAAGGGCGCGGCGAACGCCGTCGCCCGCTGGGTCGCGGACTCCGGCGGGCGACTGCCGGCGGAGGCCGAACCGCTGGTGGACCGGATCGCCGGGACCGGCGGCACCCCGCTGCTGGTCGCCGTCCACGACCGGCACGGCGCACGGGCGTTGGGCGTGGTCGAGCTCAAGGACGTGGTGAAGGAGGGCATCGCCGAACGCTTCGCCGAGCTGCGGCGGATGGGCATCCGTACCGTCATGGTCACCGGGGACAACCCGCTGACCGCGCGCGCCATCGCCGCCGAGGCCGGGGTGGACGACTTCCTCGCCGAGGCCACCCCGGAGGACAAGCTCGCCCACCTGCGGCGCGAACAGGCCGCCGGGAACATGGTCGCGATGACCGGCGACGGCACCAACGACGCCCCCGCCCTCGCCCAGGCCGACGTCGGCGTCGCGATGAACTCCGGCACCCCGGCCGCCAAGGAGGCCGGCAACATGGTCGACCTCGACTCCAATCCGGCGAAGCTGATCGAGATCGTCCGGGTGGGCAAGCAACTCCTCATCACCCGGGGTGCGTTGACCACCTTCTCGATCACCAACGACGTGGCCAAGTTCTTCGCGATCATCCCCGCGATGTTCGCGAACGCCTACCCCGGGCTGCACCACCTCAACATCATGGAGCTGCACAGCCCCACCTCGGCGATCGCCTCCGCGATCATCTTCAACGCGCTGATCATCGTCGCCCTGATCCCGCTCGCCCTGCGCGGCGTGCGCTACCAGCCGGCCTCCGCGACCGACCTGCTCCGGCGCAACCTGCGGGTGTACGGACTGGGCGGGCTGGTGCTGCCGTTCCTCGGCATCAAGGCGATCGACCTGATCGTCCAGTTCGTCCCGGGGCTGGGCTGAGCGATCGGCCGGGGGATCCCGACCGGCCCGTCAGAGCGCTGTCAAAATGTGGGCGACCTGCGTCATGGTGGTGTCAGCGGCGGTACGGACGGCTCCGTTCCGGGGTTCACTGGAGACATCCGAAGCAAGGAGTTCCGAACCGGCGGAGCCCGATGGAGAGAGCCGCCGGAGAGACGGAGGCGAACGGCCATGACCGGGACCACCCGAGTGATCGTCGGCCTGAGCGGATCACTGAGCAGTCTGGCCGCCCTCTACCACGCCGTCGGCGAGGCGGCCCGGCACCAGGCGGTGCTGGTGCCCGTGGCCGCCTGGGCCGCCAACGAGCGGGACGGCCTACGGCCGCTCTCCGAACTCGAGCACGCCGCCCGGCGACGCCTCGACGTCGCCTTCGACCAGGCCTACGGCGGCTACCCGTCCGACCTGGTCATCCACCCGCTGGTGGTCAACGCCGAGCCCGGCCCCGCCCTGGTCGGCGCCGTCACCGGCCCGGCGGACCTGCTCGTCCTCGGCGCCGCCACCCGCCGCCGCCTGGACCGCCTGCGGCACGGCTCGGTCGCCCGCCACTGCCGCCACCGGGCCGGCTGCCGGGTGGTCGAGGTCTCGCCCTCGGCCCTCCTCACCCGCCTCGAACTCCCGGCCCGCACCGGCGCGCCGCTCCCCCTGCTGGCCCGCTGACAGATCGTCACCGGCCTTCTGCTGACGCCCACTTGCGCTACTCCGGGACGCGCAGGTGGGCGCTCAGCCAGCCGAGGGCGGGCGGGATGAGCCGGCCCCAGGTGGTGAAGTTGTGGCCGCCGGTGTCGACCGCCTCCTGGTCGACCACCAGCGGCGGACGGGCCGCCGCCGCGAAGGCGCTGGAGTCGGCGTAGGTGCTGCCGTCCTCCTTGCTGTCCGCGAGCAGCACCGCCAGGGGCGGCATCGGCAGGTGGGCCAGGCGCCAGTCGAGGTCGGCCTCGGCGCGGCGCCGCGGGTCGCCCGCGAAGAGGTCGCCCGTCGTGACGTCCTCCGCCGCCTTGAAGTAGCCGGAGAGCGAGACGGCCGCCGGGAAGGTCCGCGGGTGCTCCATGCCCAGCTTGACCGCGCAGTAGCCGCCGGTCGAGTCGCCGACGATCCCCAGGCTGCCGGTGCCGTCCAGCACCCGGTAGGAGGCCCGCAGGTCGGCGGGCACGTCGGTGGTGAAGTAGCGCTGCGCCTGCGGCCCGTTCGGGATGTCCTCGCACTCGCTGTCCCGGGGCATGGTCGGCGAGGGCCGCATCAGCACCAGGACGGTCGGCTGCATCGACCCCTTGCGCAGCAGGTCGAGTTCGGCCGCCGGGTAGCGCAGCTTGGTGACCAGGTTGGCGGCGTCGCCGGGGAAGCCGGTCAGCACCAGCACGGCCGGGAAGTGCCGTGCCTCGCCGCCGGGTTGGAAGTACTGCGGCGGCAGGTAGACGTAGCCGTCGGAGCTCAGCCCGGTGGTCGCCCCGGGCAGCCGCACCCGGTCGAGCCGCCCGATCCGGGCCGGATCGCGGCCGACCGCCCCCGCGCCGGTGATCTCCGCCGGACCGAGCACCTGCACGCCGGCCGCGCCCGCACCGGTGCCGCTGCCCGCCGCCGTACCACCGCCCCCCGTACCACCGCCCGTCCCCCGGATCACCCCCGCGCCGTGCTCGCGCCCCAGCAGGTCGGACCAGCTGCTGTAGAACACGAAGTAGTCGTTGACGGCGAGCCCCAGCGTGACCAGCAGGGCCAGCTGGGTGACGGCGATGGTGCCGAGCCGCAGGAACATCGCGGGCCAGCTCCGGACGGCCAGCCGGGGCCAGACCCACAGCGTGCCGAGCACCGTGAACACCGCGAGCAGCGCCGTCAGCGCCAGCAGCTTGTGGTTGGTGAGCCCCATCGGCCCCGACCTCCCCTACCGCCGTGAATCCCGGCCGCGGAACCCGGCCGCGGAACCCGGCGCTGTGGAACCCTGCCGCGAAGGCCGGCCGTGGAAGCGGAGCTCCGTACTCAAAGTAGCCGGTCGGACACCTCCGGGCACGCCACCGCGAGCCCGGGTTCCGCAACTTCGACAAGCCTGTCGAAGTTGGCATGCCCAGGCTATGCTGACCCGAAGCCCGCCCCTGGTCGGGCCCCTCGCCCCGTCGACGCACGCACCGCCCTGGTGCGCCCGACCGGAAGGAGGTGCGGTCGCAGCCTCCGCCAGACGGCCCACCCGGCCGGCCCTTCCCGATCGGCCAACAAGCCGTCCACATCGCCTTCTTGACGGTCCGTCAATTCTCATCCGCGATTTCACCGCCTGAACCGTGACGCGTGCCCCGGGCCGCCCACCGCCCGTTGTACGGAAGGTGAATCGCCGCGCCCGCCCGAAACCCCCGGCCGCCCCGCCGAGGAAGAGGTTCCGCATGACGACGTCCCGGACCCACCCGCGCCCCGCCGAAGCCGCGGTGCTGCTCACCGTGCTCGGCCTGCTCGTCCTGGAGGAGATCGCCCTCGGCATGGCCGAGGAGGAGGACCGCCCCGTCATCGGCGGCATCCTGATCGGCGCCTCCGGCACCGGCCTCCTGGTGGTCGGCGCGGTCCTGCTCAGCCGCTGGATCGACCTCCGCCGCCCACTCCCGCTACCCCCACCCGGCCCCAACGGCCGCGAGTACAGCGCCCGCGCCCTCGAAGGCTTCCCGATGGAGGCCGTCCGCCCCATACTGCTCGCCGAGAACGCCCCCCAGCTCGGCCACCTGTACTCCGCCTGGATGCTCGCCCGGGCCGGCCGCCCCGCCCCCTGGATCGCCCGCCGCCTGGCCATCCCCCCGGACGCCGCCCAGCTCCTCGTCGACGCCGCCCGCACGGCGAGACTCGATCAGCGCCGCTGACCAGGCGCCGCACTCGCCTGCGCCACCAGGTACGGCACCAGCCCGCGCTCCGCCAGCGCCGACCGCCAGGCATCCCGCGCCAGCACCAGCTCCCCCGGCCCGTCCGCCGCCTCCCCGGCCTCCGGCCCCCTAGACCGGGCCGCCCCCAGCAACCCCAGCCCGCCCACCAGCAGACTCACCGCACCCGCCCCGGCCGACACCCACCCGGCGTCCACCAGCGCGTGCGCCAGCACCTCCATGTCCTCGACCAGCCCCAGCACGGAACCCAGCAGCAGGAAGACCACCGCCGCCCCCACCGCGATGATCGGCACCACCACCCCCAGCACCCCCCACCACCCCGACGCCCGCTCCCTGGCCGGCACGTCCACCGGCAGCCGCGCCACCGCATCGGCATCCGCCCGCAACGCCGCGTACCGCTCGTACTCCGGCGCCGCCGCGGCCAGCACGAACTCCGCGTTCTCCCGCGCCGTCCGCCGCAACCGCTCCACCCCCCGGGCCTCCTCCCCACTCGCCCGCAACGCCGCCCGCACCTCCGGCGCCGAGAGCGCCCGCCCGAGCTCCGTCTCGAAGTCCGCCCGATCCTGCTGCGGCAGCCGAAGCGGCCTGTCCATGCTCGTCCCCGATCGCCGTGCGTAATGTTCTACAGAACTGTAGAACAAGGAGGCACGTTGCAGCAGCCCTGTTCACGGGTGGATTCGGTGCTCAGGAGGGGTCGGCCATGGGCACCCGGGCGAGGGCTGCACGGATCAGTTCGGCCGCGCCGAGGGCCTTGATACCCCACTGGTGGTACCACTCGGTGATCTGTGCCATCCGCTGTCCTGTCTTCAGCGAGTGCTTCAACAGACCGGCCAGGGTGACTTCCTCGATCCACGGCGTTCCGATCGACCACGATCGCGATCGGTCGAGGAGGTCGAACGCCTGGTCCGACGTAACCCCCGCCGGCAGGTCGTCGCTGGAGGGAACGATCCCGCGAGACCTCAGATGGCGAGCCAGCTCTCCGGGATGACGCTGAAGCCTGCGGGCGGCCATGATCAAGCGAGCGAACGGCACAGGATCACCCACCCGCAGGTCACTCCAGTCCATGACGCTGTCGCGCGCGAAGAGTTCCTCGTCCAATCGGGTGAGACTCTCCGGCAAGGCGATCGGAACGTCCAGACCGTAGGCCCGACACCGCTCAATGACCTCCCACAGTGAGGAATTCCTCGACGCCACCAAGGCGAAGAGCCGCTCAAAGGTTAGGTCGGCCGCATCATGCCAATGCGGACCCCCATCCTGGAACAACTCGAGATCCGCGACACAGGCATCCTCCGGGACGCGTGACACGGTGAACCCGGCTGCCTCAAGAACCTCCGCGGCCCGCTCCACCGTGATTCCCAGATCCCGCACCGCGCGCAGGAGATGATCCGGCGGCACCATTTCCGATCGTTCCAGCCAAGGACCAGTGTCCTCAAGTTCCCAACTCAACAGTGCCACAGTCTCGTCGGAGGGAATTGGCGGCAGACCAGTCGTGTCCGCCTCAAGGCCGTAGTTCGCCATCGCCACACAGACCTGGTCAATCGGAATCCCCAACACCCGGCCGGCTTTGACCAGATGCCCTGGCGGCACCGCGCCTCCCGGCTTGGGCCCGTCCCAGCGGGCGCCTTTCCCCGACCGCTTCCAGAGGAAGACGGGGTCGGTGTCGACGGCTACAGCGAGATCCACGATCTCGGGATCAAGCTCCCAGCCCGAGCCGAACAACACATCCGCCGCCTCCTTTACCGAAATCCCGTTTCGATCCGCCATGGCCAACAACTCACTGACGGCCACGGACGGATAGTCGGAGACCTGCCGGAGACTCAAACCGCGACGACGAAGAATACCTAACTCAAAAGCCCTGGCGTGAGCGCTCTCAGGAGTGACACCGAGATTCCGCGCAATTTCCGAGATCGACCTCTCATTCAGGTACGAGGGGGCCCACATCCTTTGTCCGAAGTTCTGGTGCCTTGGTGCCAACACGGCGATATCGGACGGCATCGCCGGACGCACTGCCTGGGCTGCGGGCAACTCTGGGCAGAGGCTCGCCAGTTCCGGGACCGAATCGTCCAGCCCGTGAGCCAACATTCTCCAGAGCAGAACGTGATCAGGCACGTTGCCCAGAATCGTCCCGCTGGCGAAGTCATCCAGATTTTCGAACCACTTCAGAATTCCGGCATCCGCCAGGAAGCAACCCGTACGACGGGTTTCGTACTCGATCCCGAGGAACTCAAACCCATGGCCCTGCCGGATGGCCTCGGCGGCCACCAGATCGGCAAGGTGGCAGTTCCCCTCCGTCACCTGATGGATCCACTCCATGCTCAGCACAGCCGATCCGCTCACGAACTCACCCACTGCTGCCACCAACAGTTCCCGGACCGTCTCCGATAGGTCACTGATGACGCGCCGGCGATCAACGGACAACTTCTTCGATGACAGCTTTCCAGTGAGGTTCACAACAGCGCCGGACAATCCGCGCGGCGAGACGACCCCGCGAACGACCTCCGGCTCGACCACCAGCCCGTCCACCAGCAGGGCCCCGCCGTGCTCGCACCACGTCACCTGCGCGCCCTCCGGGGCACCCGACCAGGACATCATCCGGCCCCAGGCGCTGAAGCCGAAGGACTCGCCCTGAGGCGCCTTCCGCGTTTTCAGAAGCCCCGGCTCCCAAGCGACTTCCCGGTCCCCGTGCAGCGCCGAAACCGAGAACTCCGCGACGGCTAGGAGACGTTCGAGGACATCCACACACGACCACGACTCGGCCATCTCAATGTCATCCCGCAGGTACAGCCGTACGATGGTGCCCGGATCACGGCCCTGCTCCGACCGTTTGGCGATGCGGAAGAGGTGGCTCGGGCCGTAAATGGACACATCCAGTTGCGGACCCAACTGACCCGAGGCGTCCAGGCGGCAGGTGGTGACCTGGATCTCGTCGGCGAGCATGAAGTAGCTCAGGACGCCGATGCCGAATCGGCTGTTCGGATACAGCTCGACGGGCGGGTCGACCTTGCGCCACTCGGCGCGTTCGAGCTTGAAGTCCAGCTGCTCCGCGAAGCGGGCGCCGGCGTTGGAGAAGACGCCCCTCAGCTCCTCCTCCCCCATGCCGACGCCGTTGTCCTGGCACTCCAGGTAGGCGCGGCCGTTCTCGTCCACGCCCTGGCGGAACTCGATACGACCGTCGTAGGTGAAGGTCGCGATGGGGTTGGTGCGGTCCAGGTACTCCGTGCGGGCGCGGCGGTAGCGGCAGGCATCGAGGGCGTTCTGGTAGAGCTCACGGACGGCCAGATCTCGGTCGCGGTAGAGCTCTACGCCCATCAGTAGGCTGCGCACCCTCCGTTCATCCATGCGGAAGCGGGCCCAGCCGGTGAAGGCGCCGGCGGCGGGGGCGGTTTCGTCCGAGGCGAGACGAGTGGGAAGTGGGTGTGTGGTGAGGACCCGGCGGACGGCGTGGAGGAGTTCGTCGGCCCGGGCGGTGTACTCGCGCAGTCCTTCGACTACCGCCTCGTGGTGGCACTCGGCGCGCAGTACCGGCAGGTCGTAGGAGCCGCCCCACGCGGCCTCGTCCAACGTTCGGCGCAGGTCGGTGAGGTCGACCTCGTACGGGATGCCGAGGTGTTCGGCCACGATCTCGGGCAGGGCGGTCATCTCGATGGCGGTCCCGTACGCCAGCGCGAGCAGCAGGGCCAACCTGGGCTCCCGGACGTGCTGTTCGCCGGGGGCTCGCAGGTGGTCGTCGGCGCTGAGGCTTGCCAGGTAGTCGCGGTTGCCGACGTCAGGGCCCCGACGGAGACCGTGCAGCAGGGCGCAGACGCGCTTGAGGGCGAAGGTCTCGCCGAGGTCGGCGAGCATCGGCAACTGGTCGATGATCTCCTGGACGCCCTCGGGGTCGGCGAGGTCTTCGTGCTGGTCGAGCCAGCGATGGAAGAGCCACCAACCGAGCGTGGCGGCAGAGGCGGGTCGGGTTCGGGTGCGGCCCACGAGCAGGTCGTATGACTCGATGAACTGCTCGTACGCGGCCCGGTCGACGTCGGGTTCGGGCGAGGGCGCGAGATCGGTCGGATTGATAGCGGACCTCGCCGCAGCCAGACGCAGCGCACGGACCCGGTAGAGGAGCGGCAGCACAACCAATAGCGCGGCCTCGGCCGGGTACAGGTCGAGCCGATCGTCGCCGAGCAGCCAGTCGACCCGTGAAGCGAAGCGCACCGCGATCCCGGGGTCCTGCCACGGGTCTTCGGCGAGCACCGTCTCGTCCCGCAGTCGGGCCAGTTCACCGACGGCCTTCAGGACGACGCACCGGTACGGCTCGACGTCCCGGTCCTCCCGGACGTGCCTCCAGACCCGCGACTCGGCAGCGGCCCGTACCCACGCGTCGGCCCCTTCCGGTACGGCCGAGGGCTGGCTCCCGCCCACGTAGACAGCCCCGATGTGCCCGGCCTGCACGACCGGGCCGTTCGTCGTGCCGCTCATCGTGTTCGACGTGCTGTCGACCATCCCTCGTACCCTCCCCGTCCCCATGTGCAGGGGACGAGCGTAGGGCAATAGCCCCTCACGCCACGGTCAGAATCCCGCGCATGAAGTGGTGGAACGTACAGAGGTACGAGTACCCGCCCGGCTGGGTGGGAGCGGTGAGTGTCGCGCTGCCGCCCGGGGCGATCGGGCCGGTGTCGAAGGTGCCGTCCTGGGCGGTGAGGGTGTGGGCGGTGGTGCCGGTGTTGGTCACGGTGACCGCCGTGCCCGGGCGGAGGGTGAAGTCGGCCGGCTCGAAGGAGAAGTCGCGGATCGTCACCGTCCCCGTGAAGGGGCTGGGCGACGGCGGGGCCGTGGATGGCGACGACGGCGCGACGGTACTGCTGGTCTCCTCCGGGCCCGGCACCATGAACGAGCTGACGCAGCCGGTCAGTACGGGGCCCGCGGCGAGCAGGAGGGTCGAGGCCCGGAGGAGGGTCCGCATCAGTTGGGGGTGGCGAGCAGCCTGGCCCGCTTGGAGTCGGCGGCGGCCGACGGGGTGGCGCCGATGTTGGAGACGGTGGTGGTGAGGATGGCGTCGACATCCGGGATCCAGTTGGTGGTCTTGGACTGGACGAGGACCTTCCGTGTCTGCGGCGTGCCGTCGCAGATCACGTCCGCCTCCGCGGTCCGGCTGGAGCCGAAGGCGACGGCGGTGTTGTCCTCCGGGTCTCTCTGTTCGACGGAGACGGTGAGCGAACGGGCCTCGTCCGCGATCGAGCAGAGGTACTCGACCTGTACCCGGACCCGGCCGGGGAGCTTGGGGTCGATGACGGCGTCGCCGAGGGTGACGGTGGTGGGGACCGGCTCGTCGGCACGGGCCGGTACGGCGGCCCCCGCGGCGCCGGTGAGGCCGGTGAGGGCCGAGGTGAGTACCGTCAGGATGATCCACCGCTGCACTGAAACCTCCGGTCTGAGGACGTATGGGCGTACGAACGCATTGCGGCCGACGTTAACCGGCCGGAGATCCACCCGCGCGCCCAACCGTCCGAACGTCATACCAACAGCCCAGCGCCCCGTCCGCTGCCCTCCCCAGCCGGTCCCAACCGCCCCCACCCGACCCTCGCCCGCCTGGTCCTGCGGCGCTACGACGAGGCCCGGACGGCCGGCCCCGCCCGTTGGTGGGGGTTCGTTGTCGCCGTGGCCTACTTCTCCCGCACGCAAGGGGAATGACGCCGGCCCGTGCCCCGGGACACCTGGGGCACGGGCCGGAAGGGTGCACTCCGCGCAGGTCACGTCGTCAGGTGGTCGAACTCCCCGGCCTTGACGCCGCACAGGAGCGCGCCGAGCGCGCCCGGCGAAGTGGCGAGGACGGTGTCGGGGTCATCGCTCTCACGAATCCGGACAGTGGCGTCGGCAACTGCTGAGACGTAGATGCAGTTGGCGGTGTCGCCGCTGAACGAGGACTTCTGCCAGCTCTGAACGGCCATGGTTCTTCCCGTCTCACATGCTCTGGGCGGTACGGCGGATCAGGTCGCGGGACGCGTCGGGCTTGAGCGCACTCGCCTCCAGCCGATCCAATACGGCTCGATACTTGATCAGCTGCGGCTCGGTGTCAATGAACTCGAATCGGTCCCCATCGACCTGGACACTGTCCAACCGCGCGACCTCTGCTGCGAAGTACACGATCCCGGCACCGGAACTGGGGTAGCTACCGGTGCCGAACGGGATGACACGAAGATCGATGTGCGGGTGCTCACTCATGGTCAACAGATATTCGAGCTGATCACGGGTAACCTTGCGGCCCCCGAAACCCATCCGCAAGGCCGTCTCATGGACGACGGCCGACAGCGGCATCGGACGGTCACCGAAGAGCACCGCCTGTCGCTTGATGCGGTGGGATACCAGGTGCTCCACTTCGGGCGGGGACAACGGCGGGACTACGTCCCGGAACAGGGCACGAGCATGCTCAGGGGTCTGGAGAAGACCAGGGATGTGAACCACTGAGACGATCCGCATCGTCTGCGTGTGGTGTTCGAGTTCCGCCAGGTCGAGCGCGCCGGCCGGGAGGATCTCGCGGTACTCCTCCCACCAGCCGCGCGTGCGGCCGCCGGTCATGTGCGTCAGCGCCTCGATCAGGGCGTCGTCCGCGCAGCCGTAGAGACGCGCCAGGGTCCGTACGCGATCCGCGCTCACCGGGTACCCGCCGGATTCGATGTTGCTGATGCGGGACTGCGGGGTGCCGTGCAGTTCCCCGGCTCGTGTGACCGAGAGTCCCGCCTGCTCGCGCAACCGGCGCAGCTCCGCGCCGAGTCGCCGCTGCCGGATGCTCGGCGGAGTCTTGCTGGGCGGCATCCGCTGTCTCCTCGCTCTCGACCGCCGTCGTCGGCGCCCGTCACCCATGGGAGTGGTAGTGATACAGATTCCTCAAAGGCGGTGGACTACATACTACCGACTGGCTACTTTTGACCCTGCGTCATGGATGCCCGCTGCCGGCGGTGACAGCAGTGCGGCGTCCAACTCCCCTACATGTAGGAGACTTCCATGAGCACTACGCCCTCGCCAAACTCCCGCCCGGCCACGCTCCGCCCGCCGGTCGAACCGACCTTCGACCAGGAGCTGTGCGGGCTCGTGCTCGACACCGCACCCCGGCTGTTCGCCGTCGTCCAGGTGTGCGGCGAGAACGCCGACGGGTGGGTCGCGGCCTGGGGGCTCGCCGACTCGGACGGCCGGAGCCACGTGATCAGCATCAATGGGCGGACGCGGATGACCCTCCCCTCGCCCGAGCGGGCCGTGCGCCACTTCTCCGGACGGCCGGGCATCACCGCCCGGCTGATCTGGCTCTCCCCACCGAAGGCCGCCACCGTGAGCCGCGCCGCTGCGGCCTGAACCTCCCCCGTACCTCCCCCTACCCGCGCTCGACGAAGGCCAGCAGGCGCTCGTTGACCAGCTCGGGCTGCTCCAGATTGAGTCCGTGTCCGGCCTTCTCGACAACCTCCGCCCGCACGCCCGGGATCAGGCGGGTGACCCGCTCCACCACCTGGCGCGGCCTCAGCAGCGCGCTGCGCCTGCCCACCAGCACCAGCACCGGCAGCTCGATCGACGCCAACTCCCCGTCCGTGAACGGCCGGGCCGGCGGGCGGCTGCCCGGCTTGTAGCTCCGCATGGCGAGCATCAGCGGTGCGATCATCTCGCGCGGCGCGCTCAGTGCCGGGTTGGCCAGCAGCCGGCCGACCGCCGGGCGCAGCGGGCGCGGGGCGAGCATGCCGAACAGGCCGCCGACCATGTGGGCGTAGAACCGCGCGGGGACCTTCTCGATCCCGCCCGGGTCGAGCGGTGCGACCGAGGCCAGCCGCTCGGGCGCGTGGATCGCCTGGTTGAGCGCCAGCCAGCCGCCGTACGACACCCCCACCAGGTGGACCCGCCCCAACCCGAGGCCGGCCAGCACCTCCCCGAGCCAGGCCGCGTTCTCCTCCGACCCGGCTGCGACGGCGCGTTGCACGCTGCGGCCCGGGTCGTCCAGGGTGTCGATCGCGTAGACAGGGTGCCGCTCGCCGAGCGCCGCGATCTGCGGGTACCAGTTGGACGGGTGCCCGGCGTGGCCGTGCAGCAGCACGATCGGCTCGCCGGTCGTCGCGCCGTAGCGGTGGACGTGGACGCTCCCGTACGCGGTCTCGATGTCGAGTTCCCGGCGCGGGCCCGGCCAGAGTTCCATCGCCCGGTCGTACGCCTCAAGGAACTTCGCCCGAGCCGGCTCGCTGACGAAGTGTCCGACGCTGGTCCTGGTCATGATCCCTCCCTGTTTGATGGTATGGTTGTACCACAAAAAGATCCGGAAGGAACCCGATGCCGAAGCTGGTGGATCACGAGGAGCGGCGGGCCCACATCATCGACGCCCTGCTCCGCTCGGCGGCGAACAGCGGCCTGCACTCCGTCACCATGCGGTCGGTGGCCATCGAGGCCGGCGTCTCAGTGCGCCTCGTGCAGTACTACTTCGACACCAAGGAGCAGTTGCTGCTCGCCGCCATGACCCGGCTGACGGCCCGCATGGGCGAACGCGTCCAGCGGCGCGTCCGCGCGAGCGGGGCCACCGACCCGCGCGGCATCATCGAAGCCGTCCTGCTCGAAGCCGTCCCCACCGACGAGGAGAGCCGGGCCTTCCACCTCATCCACACCGAGTACGCGGTGCTCTCCGTCACCGATCCGGCCCTCGGCGGGCCCCGGTTCCTCGCCGCACCCAACGAGATGGAGGCCTTCCTCACCGCCCAGCTGACCGCCGCCCAACAGGCCGGAACCGCCGACCCGCAGCTGGACCCCCGCCAGGAGGCCGTCGTCCTCCTCGCCGTCTCCGCCGGCCTCGGCCTCAGCGTCCTCCTCGGCCAGCGAACGGCGGAGGCCGCCACCACCGTCCTGCGCTACCACCTCGGGCGGCTCTTCCCCGGCTAGGACTTGCCCGGTCGATCACGTGACTCACTAGACTCCCCTCATCCCGGAGGGGGTGGCTGAAGCAGTGATGACTCATGAGTCGGCCATTGCGATGGTGCAGAGGATCATGGATGGGGACTGCTACGACGACGCCGAGATCGACCGCACGCTGGAGGCCCTGGACAGGGGCCTTGGCTGTCCGAGTGGCTACGTCAGCGACTTGATCTACTCGGCCGACGGGCCGGAGCCGACAGCGGCCGAGGTCGTCGAACTGGCCCTGGCCCACCGCCCGTTCGCGCTGTGAGAACGACAACCGCTCGGACCTGCTTCAGCCAGTGCAGCGCATTGTCACACGGGCGGGTGGGCCGACGGCCGACGCCCGTACGGGAACCGGTGCCGCTGGCAGGATGGCGGCCATGTCGAACACCAGGCGCGTGAAGCCGCCCACCCGTTCCCGGACCGCCCCGGGAACGTCCGTCCACACGATCAAGGTCACCCTGTCCGGCTCCAAGCCCCCGATCTGGCGTCGCCTGCAGGTGCCGTCGGGCACGGATCTGCGGCGGCTGCACGACCTGGTCCAGGCCGCGTTCGGCTGGGAGGACTACCACATGTGGGCCTTCGAGACCGGGCGGGAACGGTACGGCGTCACCGATCGGGACCTGGGGATCCGCGACGCGACGGCGATGCGCCTCGACCAGATCGCCCCCGGCGTCGGCACGCGGTTCCGCTACATCTACGACTTCGGCGACAACTGGGAGCACGACATCCTCGTCGAGGCCGTAGGAGACGCCGAACCCGGTGTCTCCTACCCGCACTGCCTCACCGGCCGACAGGCCGGCCCGCCCGAGGACTGCGGCGGGATCTGGGGATACGAGTACCTCGTCGAGGTTCTCACCGACCCCGGCCACGAAGAACACGAGGAACGACTCGAATAGCTCGGCCTCGACTCGGCCGACCAGTTCGACCCCGCCGCGTTCGACCCAGCCGAGATCAACACCGCCCTGGCCGACTACACGGCCGTACTCATCCACGACTGAAACCGGACCGCGCCCAGCCGATCGCGCCCCCAACCCCGCCGGGGGCGATCAAGACCCTCGCAGGATCAACGCGGTGCTGCACCGGTAGTGCTTTGTCAGGTCAGTGCTGGTCTTGGCCTGGGTCAAAGCACTACAGGAGCCTGACTCTTCGGCGGGTTGGTCAGTGGACGACGAGCCGGTTCTGCTCTCCGTCGAAGATTTCGGCCAGGACGCCGGCGTCCCTCCGGTGCCCTTCGAAGAGACCCCGCCGGTCGACGTGCACGACCAGGATGTCGTGGCTGTCGATCACCTCGGAGATGCCCCGGGTCTCGATCGTGTCCGACCACGCGTTCAGGTTCCGACCGAACCACTCCGGCAGCCCGCAGGGCTCGCTCACCTCGTCCCAGAAGTCGTTCAGTGTCTCGATCCGCCGACCGCGCAGGTCGACTATCAGCTCGCTGTCCATCATCCCAGCAGGGTAGCGAGCCGACTGCCGGCCAAGAGACACACTCCGACCGAGGAAGCCTCGAGAGTGCTACCGGCCGACGGTGATCGACGGCTGCCCGACGACTGCCGGACCGACCCTGTCGACGCGGTCGTCAGAAGTAGCCGAAGAAGCGGTCCGACCAGGTGGGCCGCTGAATGTACGAGGGCAGTCGGCTCGGCCCGTCGTAGTCGCTCTCCAGTAGTTCCTCGGCCACCACGACATAGCCGAGTTCGACCAGCGCCCGGTTGACCCTGGCGAGGTCCGCGCTGTCCAGCTCGCCCTCGGCCTGGGCTTCCTCCGTCCCGAGGAAGGCGCCCGGGTTGTCGGCGCAGACCAGCGCCAGTGAGCCGAACTTGCTGACGCAGACGACGATCCGGGTTCCGCAGACGGTCGCGTCCCCGGGAACGACGACCCGTCCGTACTCGCTGGAGTCCTGGGCGTCCTGCTCGGCCGGGCAGGGAGCAGCGAAGTCGCCTTCGAGCCGAGCCACCAGAGCACCGAAGCGAACCGCGGTCCCGCGACGGTCGTAGCGCTGCGGCCACTCCAGCCACGCCGGATCGTCGAGCTCGCGCAGCAGCGCCGGCAGGTCCGCTTCACTCTCGGTCATGCGCTCATCCTGGCGCGGCAGCCACCCGCGGAACAGTCCGGGGCACCGGCACACTCACCGCCCCCCGACCTCACCCGCCCAGATTCAGTAGCATCAGGGATTCCGATCGTGAAGGAGTGCCGACCGCGTGAGACTCGTCAGCGACCCCGTGTACGGCGAAGTGGATCTGACGGCGTCGGCGGAGGAGCTGAACCGTCTGGCGAGCGCGGTGGCCGAGGGCAAGGGGCTTCTCGGCTCTACCCCCTCGCCGGACGCCGACGCCCTGGCGGGAATCGAGGTGAAGGGGACCGCCGGCCCGGGTGTCCTTGTCCATCTGGACTCCGAGCGGCAGTTCCTCGTGATCAGCGGTGACTCCGCCGGCCGGGCGGTACTCGCGGACGGCCTGCGCGGCATGGCTTCCGCCGAGGACGGCGGCCACCTCCACATCGACTACTTTCCCGGGCACTTCTACCTTGCCGAGGGCTCACTGCCGCTGGTGGTCAACAGTCCGCATGGAGGCATGCCGACCCGCTGAACCGGCCGTTGGTTGTCTGTGGTGACCGAGGATCCGACCAGCGGGATGCCCGCCGGGGCGGTGGTCGCTTCGTCAGTCTAGGAGCCGGCCGAGCAGTCCCCTCCTGAGCGGCGGTAGCGGTCCCGGAGAAAATGGATTGCCTTGGGGGCGGCGCTCACGTTGGCTGGGCAGCATGGCTGAACTGCGTACCGATCGCCTCGTGCTCCGTCGATGGCAAGACTCCGACCTTGAACCGTGGGCGGCTATGAATGCCGATCCTGAGGTTCGGGAGCACTTGGGCGACCTGCTCACCCGTGAACGGAGCGATGCCTCCGTGGCGCGGTTCCAGGCCGAGTTCGACCGGCGAGGCTACGGATGGTGGGCGGTTCAAGTGCAGGCCACCGGCGAGTTCATCGGCTTCGCGGGCTTGGACCAGGTGGATGATGACATGCCGTTCACGGGGGTAGAGATCGGTTGGAGGCTCGCTCGCTCGGCCTGGGGCCAGGGTTACGCCACCGAGGCCGCCCTGGCTGGTCTTGCCTTCGGCTTCGAAACGCTTGAACTCCCCGAGATTCTTGCAGTGACGACTGCTACCAACATCCGTTCCCAAGCAGTGATGCGCCGGATCGGCATGACCCGCGACCCGGCTGACGATTTCGACGACCCCGCCGCGCCCGAAGGGCCACTGCGTCCGAACGTGCTGTACCGAATCGCGCGTGGTGTGAGGGCCTGACGCTCTCCCTCCTGGTCGGTCGACCTGCGCACGCGGACAGGCTCAGCCACCACACCCCCGACGGTCGCATCGGACGTCTCCGGACATCCAACCGCTCGAACCGCCGATCCGGCGAACCTTCCCGGTCAGTACGACTAGACCAAGGCCCCCTGCTCCGCGGGCTGGCGCGGGACGCCGTGGAACACCTGGCGCGTGTGCCACTGCCGGTGGCGGTCGGCGACCGGGGGGCGGCCGGGCTGGGGGCCGATGAGCGGGCGGCCGGAGAGTGCGAGCACGTGGCGGCGGCTGGCCTCGCTGCGGCCGACGAAGCGGTCGGAGACCAGGATGCGATGGCCCCCGCCGAGGCCCAACACGCCCTTGTCGAAGAGCTTGTGGTGCAGTGAGCACAGGCACAGGCCGTTGTCGACCTCGTCCGGCCCGTCGTGCGACCACCAGCGCACGTGCGCGGCCTCCAGTCCGACCGGGCTCGCCCCGAGGGCGCCGTCGTAGCCGCAGAAGGCGCACTGGAACTCGTAGGCGGTGAGTATCAGTTCACGCATCCGCCGGTCGCGCTGCCGCCGGGCCGCGGCCTCGGGCCCGCCCACGGCCCCGGTCTCGGCCCGCTCCAGGTCGAGGCCGACCGCCTCGCAGAGGTCGGCGTGCAGGGACGTCGGGAAGTGGGCGTCCAGCAGCACCCGGGCCATCCGGCCCAGCAGGGCCGGCTCCTCGCCGAGCGCGGCCCGCAGCGCGGGCGCGAGCCTGCCGGCGGCCCCGCTCGCCCGGAGGACCCCGACCCCGCTGCCGGGACTCCCCGGCCCTTGGTCGGTGCGGACCTCCCACACCCCGTCGCTGACCAGGTGGTGGAACGGGTAGGCGGGGGTCGTCGGACGCGGCGGCCCGTACTCGACGAGCAGCCGCTTCAGCTCCTCCTCGACCGCGCTGTACCGCAGTTCACCGCCCGCGTCCCGCTGGTACCCGCCGAGCGCGTAGAGCAGCAGCAACGGCTTGTGCGGCGCACGCTCGCCGCCCTTCGTCCAGCGCCTCAGCCGCGCCACCCGATCGAGCCAGTCCATGCCGGCCAGCGTAGTTCGCGGCACGGCGAAGGGATCACCCGGGCCGACGGGTCTGCCCCCGGCTCCCCGAGCCGGTCGAGGTCACTCCGGCCGGAATGCGCTGGCCTCGAGCGTGACGGGTGAGCCACGATGCCCTCTCGTGCCGGTTGAACGGGGGAGAGTCATGGCCGAGGTGGCTCCGATGGATCTTGTCGTTCTCGCTGACGATGAGGGCAACGGCGTCGGGGTCACCGTCCTGGGTCGGCACCCGCGATGGTCCGGCGGGCTTGCGGCCGAGATCGCCGTGGCGACGCCCTTCGTGAGTGGGCGCATCGACCTGGTGCTGTCGGCCTCGAAGTTGGAGGAGTGGGGCCTGGCCCTGGACAGGCTCGATGCCAGGACATCGAGTGGATGGAGATGGACAGCGGACCGTCCGTCTTCATCCAGCTCACCGGTGAGCGCGGGTGCCCCGAGGTGGTTGTCGAGGACGAGTCGGGCTCGATGGTCACCGTGCGGGTTCCGATCGACCTGCCGGAAGGGTGGATCGCGGACCACCGCGAACGCCTCCGGAACCTGCTGGACTCCTGGAGCCCGATCCCGTCAGTGTAGGGATGGCAACGGCCCGGCCTGCTGTCGGCCGGAGGCGAACTGGTCGTACTGGTCGAGGAGTTCGGACGTCGCGGCTTGGTCCGGCGCGACATCCAGGGCTGCGACGAGGTGGTGGCGCGGCGGGCAGGGCCGGATCGAAGGATCGGTGGAATTTTTTTCCGGATCGACCGGATGCCAACCACCCAGCGGCGGCAGGCATTGTCGGCATGCCATCCAAAAGTGCCCACGAGAGCGGCCCGTCCCGCAAAGTTCGGACTTGCGGGCTGGAACGGCGTCGAAATGTGGTGCGCTTCTTTCTGTGGCGATTTCACGAATTCGCAGGTGGAGATGTGTGCTCCGTAGACGAAACCATGGCTCTGACCTGCGGAGATCAGCAATAATTTATATCAATCTGCACTACTCCAACGGCCCGCACAGGACCGTCGCTTCGGAATCAGGAGGCGGTCCACACCCTGCCCGAGCGTGGGTATCCTCGTCACCGGACCCGCAGACGGGCATGAAATGGGCGCCGCTCCCTCGCCGGAACGGCGCCCGTATGCCTCATCGGGTTCGAAATCCGTTATCCGATCCGGAAGGCATTGCCATGTTCTCACAGGAAACACCCGCACCGACCCCGTCCCGGTCCCGGCGGCTGCACCTGCGGGTGACCGCCGGCGGTCTCGGCAGCCTGGCGACGGCGGTCGACCTGGGCCTCGGGTGGCGTCTCGTCCGGGCCGGGATGGGCGCGCCCCAGGCCGGGGCGATCTGCTTCGGCCTCCTGGCCGTCCCAGCGTTGGTGGCGCTGACCGCCGTCCTGTGGTCCGCCGACCGACTGGAGGCCTCGCCCCGGAGCTGACCGGGCGAGGACGGTCCGGGCACCCAGTAAATTTACTGGGTGCTCTGACTACCCTCGCCCGGAGGGGAGTTTTCACGGATCACATGATCCGTGACCTACCCCGCCCGCCGCACCGCCGCTGCGCCGTACGCCAGGCGGCGGTGACGGCCCGGTGGGCGGCGGCGGTGGCCTCGGGGATGTCGCCGGGCAGGTGGAGCGGGGCGCCGAGGTGGACGTGCAGGGCGGGGCGGCGTACGGGGGCGGTGGCGAGTCCGGCGAGCTGTTTGGCGGTGCCGCCCGAGCTGAGGCGGCGGGCGCCGCACTGGCCGAGCGGCACCACGGGGGCGCCGGTCGCCGCCGCGAGCCGGGCGAGCCCGGTGCGGAAGGCGCCCGGTTCCGCGTCGCGGGAGTCCCGGTGCTTGGGCAGGCCGCCCTCGCCGTAGATGAGGACGACCCGGCCGGCCGCGAGCGCCGCCGCGGCCGCGTCGAGGGCTTCGGCCGCCCGGGCCGTGCCGCGGTGGACGGGGATGTGCCCGCCGGAGCGCAGCGCTCCGCCGAGCACCGGTACCCGCCACAGCCCGGCGGTCGCCATCACCACCGGCTCGGTGCCCAGGCGGCGCAGCGCGGCCAGCACCACGCCGGGGTCGGCGGCCGAGGTGTGGTTGGCCGCGACGACGCTGCCCGGGGTGACCGGGCCCGGCGTCTCGGAGGTGACGGACAGGCGCCCGAGGACGGGCACCAGGGCGGCGGCGATCCGGCTGAGCATGGCGGGCCCTCCGTGGCCTCCGGCGTCGTGGGACCGCCATCGTCCCGGCACACCGGCCCCGCCCGCCTGAGTAGCGGTACTCAAACGGGACCGGGTGCCGGCCGCCGGGTCAGCCGCGCTGTACGGTGACCCGGTCCACGGCGGTGCCGTCCTCGGTCAGCGAGCGCACCTCCATCCGGGCGGGCCTGCCCGCGACGGCGGGGGTCACGTCGACCGCCACCAGGCAGTAGCCGGTGTACCGGACCCTGGACCAGGTGACCTTGACGGTCTGGTTGTGGCCGCTCCGGTCGGAGACCACCATCGGCACGGGCTTGTCGTTGGCGCTCTCGTGCCCGAGGTAGGTGTCGGCGGCGGGGAAGGAGTAGAGCCCGCCGCCACCGCCGCCCGCGACGACGTAGGTGGTGCCGTCCTTGACCGGGTCGACGGTGTCGCCGGAGGCGACCTTGCGGGTGGGCTTGCCGGCCCGGATGGGGTCGGTCCGCTCGTAGACGTGGTTGTGGCCGCTGAGCACCAGGTCCACCTGGTACTTGTCGAACAGCGGGGCCCAGTCCTGCTGCGCGCCGAGTTCGGCCCCGTTGTCGTGGCAGGTGGAGTACGTGCACTGGTGCAGGTAGACGACGATGAAGTCGATGCCGGTGTCGGCGCGGAGCGCGGCGAGCCGGCTCTCCAGCCACTTCTTCTGCTTGCCCTTGGTGTAGTCGAGGTTGGCGGGGGTGTTGTAGCAGACGTCGTTGCCGTCGAGGCTGATCAGGCCGACGTTCTGGTAGCGCCAGGAGTAGATGCCGGTGGACTGGCTCCAGGCGTTGTCGGGCGTGGTGAAGCGGGCGCGCATGCCGCCGTAGCCGTCGGTCCCGTACCAGGGCTCCATCTCGTGGTTGCCGATCGCCGGCATCCACGGGGTCCGCGCGGCGACGGGTTCGTTCTGCACGAAGAAGGAGTCCCACAGGCGGGCGTCGTACGCGTCGCTGGTCTTGCCGCTGCCGCCGGCGTTGGCGTAGGAGAGGTCGCCCATGTGGAGGTGGAAGGCGGGGTCGAGGCCGGCGATCAGGTTTCCGGTGGCCGCCGCGTTGTACCCGATGCCCTGGTCGCCGAAGGCGGTGAAGGTGAATCCGGCGCCGCGGCCGGGGGCGGGCGCGGTGCGGAAGCTCGCCACGTCGCCGAGCCGGGCGCCCTGGCCGGCCGGGTCGTAGCCCTGGTGGCCGACGACGTAGTAGTAGGTGGTGTCCGGGATCAGCTGGTCCAGCCGCGCGTGCAGGTAGTACTGGGTGACGGTGGTGGGCTTGACGAGGGGCTGGTCCTCGACCGGCTTCTGCCAGGAGAGCTTGCTGACCAGGGTGCGGACCTCGGCGGCGATCGGGGCGCCGTAGTCGCCGGGCTGGACGCCGATGCGGACGAACGGCGCGGTCACCGCGTCCGGCACCTGCCAGGAGACGACGACCTGCTGGGACGGGTCGGCCCCGTAGGCGAGGTGCCGGCCGAAGGGCCGCAGCGCGGACCCGGCGGTCCGCTCGCCCCGGGGCGCGGGGACGGCCGGGGCGGTGGAGGAGGTCGGGGTGACGGGGAGGGTCGGGGTGGCGAGGGCGGTCGGGCGCGGGGCCGCCAGGGCGGTGCCCGGCAGCAGCAGGCCGCCGGCCGCGAGGGCCGCTCCGCCCGCCGCGCCGGCTCGGAGGAGGTCGCGCCGGGAGTGCCGTGGGGTCTCGGTCTCGGACATGACATCAAGTTAGGAAACTTCCCTAACCTTTGACAAGAGGTCCGGCATCACCGGACGTTTTTTCGATTCCCTTTCACGGTGGGCGAGTTGGTACGACAGCGAGGGCCCGCCGCGCACCGGGC
>NZ_JBHVEU010000085.1:0-24305 GCF_042802075.1 Kitasatospora sp. NPDC057518 | reverse complement strand
CCCGTCAGGGGCACCGGCCGCCGAAAGCGCTGGTCAGACGGGTGTCACACGCCCAGCGAGCGCTTCACGAAGTCGACCTGGAGCAGCAGCAGGTTCTCCGCGACCTCCTCCTGCGGGGTCATGTGGGTGACGCCGGACAGCGGCAGCACGGTGTGCGGACGCCCGGCGGCGAGCAGCGCCGAGGACAGCCGCAGGGTGTGCGCGGCCACCACGTTGTCGTCCGCCAGCCCGTGGATGATCATCAGCGGGCGCTCCAGCCCGGCCGCGTACCCGCTCAGCGAGTTGGCGGCGTACACCTCGGGCCGCTCGGCCGGGTCGCCCAGGTAGCGCTCGGTGTAGTGGGTGTCGTACAGCTCCCAGTCGGTGACCGGCGCCCCGGCCACCGCCGCGTGGAAGACGTCCGGGCGGCGCAGCACGGCGAGCGCGGAGAGGTAGCCGCCGTACGACCAGCCGCGGACGGCGACCCGGTCGAGGTCCAGCGGGAACTCCTCGGCGAGCGCCCGCAGCGCCTCCACCTGGTCGTCCAGGGTGGCCCCGGCGAAGTCGAAGGCGATCGACTTCTCCCAGGCCGGCCCGCGCCCGGGGGTGCCGCGCCCGTCGGCGACCACCACCGCGAAGCCCTGGTCGGCGAACCACTGCGAGTTGAGGTGCGGGTTGTGCGCCTGGAGGACGCGCTGGCCGTGCGGGCCGCCGTACGGGTCCATCAGGACGGGCAGCAGGCCGTCCCGCTCGCGGTCGTAGCCGGTGGGCAGGAAGACGGCGGACGGGATGCGGCGCTCGCCGGCGAAGCGGAAGACCGGGCGGGCGGTGATGGCCGGGGTCTCGGCGTACGAGGCGATGGTGGCGACGTCGTCGACCGCCAGGCCCTCCGGCAGGTCCCGGGCGACGGTGACCAGGGTGCCGGGCAGGTCGGGCTCGGCGGTGGCCCGGACGGTGATCCCGCCGCCGTGCACCGCACTGGTGACGGAGGTGAACGGCCGGCCGTTGGCGGACTCCCAGCCCAGCCGCGTGCCGTCGTGGCTGATCCGGCCGACGCCGATCCAGCCCGGCTCGGGGTCGGTCTCCTCGGCGCCGCCGGCGGCGCTGAAGAACACCTCCCGCTCGGTGACCGCGACGACCGAGCGGACGTGCAGGTCGGCCCCGGTCACGGCGCGGTCGCCGATCACCAGCGCCCGCACTCCCCCCTCGTCGGAGATCCGGACCAGCTTGCCGTCCGGGGTCCAGGCCGGTGCGCCCTGGAACAGCTCCAGCCAGGCGCCGTCCTTCTCCTCGTGCAGCACCTCGGTGGCGCCGGTAGCCGTGTCCAGGCCGAGGATCCGCTGGCCGCGCTGGTCGCGGGTCTGGACCAGGAGCAGCGGCACGCCGCCCTTCGACCAGTGCACCCGGCCCAGGTACGGGTAGGCCTCGCGGTCCCAGACCACCTCGGTGCGCCCGCCGTACAGGTCGAGCAGCCAGAGCCCGACCTCGGCGTTGGCGCCGCCGGCCGCCGGGTAGGCGACCTCGGCGGGCTCGCGGTCCGGGTTCGCCGGGTCGGCGATCCACCAGCGGCGCACCGGGCTGTCGTCGGCGCGCTCGACCAGCAGCCGGTCGCTGTCCGGGGACCACCAGAAGCCGCGGTCGCGGTCCATCTCCTCCTGGGCGATGAACTCGGCCTGGCCCCAGGTGACGTTCGGGCCGTCCGGCTCGGCGAGCACCCGGTCGCCGCCGCCGTCGGTGCGGGTCAGCCGCAGCTCGCCGGCGGCGTTGGCGTACGCGACGTGGGCGCCGTCAGGCGACGGGCGCGGGTCCAACAGCGGGCCCTCGGCGGGCAGTTCGGCGGTGGCGCCGGTGCCGAGGTCGGCGGTGAACAGTCGGCCGGAGAGGGCGAAGGCGGCCAGCGCGCCGGACGCGTCCAGGGCGTAGCCGACGATGCCGGCCGAGCCCTCGCGGCTGCGCTCGCGGCGGGCCTTCTCGGCCGGCGACAGGTCCTCCCCGCCGCCGCCGAGCAGCGCGGCCGGGTCGGCGGCGACCCGCTCCTCGCCGGTGGCGGTGTCGAGGGTCCAGAGCAGGTTGGCCCGGTCGCGGCCCGAGCCGGAGCGGAGGAAGACGACCCGCGAGCCGTCGGGCGCGACGGAGAAGGAGCGGGGCGCGCCGACGGTGTAGCGCAGGGTCCGCGCGTACTGCCGTGGGAAGGTGTCGGCAGGGGTGTGGGAGGTCATGGCACCAGACCTTATGACGCCGGACCACCACCCCCGGGCGTGCACTGATCACTCGTTCGGAGCATCGTCGGCAAGTACGCCCCAAAGGGGTCCAAACCGCCTCCGACCGGCCCATGCGCCCCTCGGATGCCACGATGCCCCGGCGCGCGTGGCCTCACCGAGGGTAATGCCACCCTTACCCATCGGGTATGACTTGTCGCGCGAGCGGCCGTCCGGCCCCGTCCCGGACCGCGGTCGCCCGCAGCCCCCAGTCCCGCACCGTCCCTCGCCGCCTCCCCGGAGGCGGCGTGCCCGAGAAGGGGTGTGAGCCGACATGGCCATGAACATCTCCGCCGCCGTGCTGATGCTGGTCATCGTGGTGATCCTGATCCGCCGGTCCGGCCTGAAGCTGGCGCACGCGATCGTCTGCGCGCTGCTCGGCTTCTACCTGGCCTCCAGCTCGATCGCCCCGTCGATCAGCCAGGTCACCAGCAACCTCGCCGGAATGATCAACGGCCTGAGGCTCTGACCCCCACCGGCCGGTGGTTAGGCTTCCTCCCATGACCGCGACTACCGGCCGCCGCCTCCTCCTGGTCCACGCGCACCCCGACGACGAGTCGATCGGCAACGGGGCCACCATGGCCCGGTACGCCGCCGAGGGCGCCCGGGTCACGCTGGTGACCTGCACCCTCGGCGAGGGCGGCGAGGTGATCCCCCCGGAGCTGGCCCACCTGACGGCCGATCGGGACGACACCCTCGGCGCGTACCGGATCGGCGAGCTGACCGAGGCGATGAGCGCCCTCGGCGTGTCCGACTTCCGCTTCCTCGGCGGCCCGGGGCGCTACCGCGACTCCGGGATGATGGGCGTGCCCGAGAACGACGTGCCCGGCTGCTTCTGGCAGGCGGACGTCGACGAGGCGGCCGGCCACCTGGTCGCGGTGGTCCGCGAGGTGCGCCCGCAGGTGCTGGTCACGTACGACCCGGACGGCGGCTACGGGCACCCGGACCACATCCAGGCGCACCGGGTCGCGATGCGCGCGTACGAGCTGGCCGCCGACCCGGCGCACCGGCCGGAGCTGGGCCCGGCCTGGCGGATCGCCAAGGTGTACTGGAACCGGATGCCCTGCTCGGTGATCGAGGCCGGGCTCGCCGAGGCCGCCGCCAAGGCGTCCTTCCCGGGTGTCGCGCAGCCCGCCGACGTCCCCGGCGTGGTCGACGACGAGGTGGTCACCACCGTGCTGGACGGCGCCGCGCAGGCGGGGCGCAAGACCGCCGCGATGACCGCCCACGCCACCCAGATCACCGTGGACGGCGCCTTCTTCGCGCTCTCCAACGACCTGGCCCAGCCGCTGTTCACCACCGAGTACTACCAGTTGGTGCGCGGCCAGGCCGGGCCGGGCGAGCCGGAGGACGACCTGTTCGCCGGCCTCGCGCCCGACGCCGCGCCCGCCGAGGAGGGCACCCGATGAGCAAGCCCGCCGCCCGGCCGACCCGCCGCCCGCTCGCCGCCGCCGTGCTCGGCACCCGCGAGGAGCGGCTGGCCGAGCCCCAGCCCCCGCGCGCCGCCCGGATCGCCGCCTACGCCCTGTTCTTCCTGCTGGGCGTCGCGGTGTCGGTCTGCGGATCCTTTGTGCAGGCCCTGTGGCCGCCGGTGGGGGTCCTGTTGGCGCTCGCCGCGACCGCCGCCACCTTCTACGCCGGTCTGCGGGTCACCGGCACCCGGCTCGGCGCGGGCGCGCCCGCGGCCGGCTGGTTCCTGGCGATGCTGCTGCTGATGGTGCCCCGGCCCGAGGGCGACAACGTGCTGTGGTCCAACGCCACCTCGCTGGCCTGGCTGTTCGCCGGCTCGGTGCTGGGCGTGATCTGCGCCACCCTGCCCACCCGCACCAGCTGGTTCCCCGGGGTGCCCGGCCCCCCGCGCTGACCCCGGTCGTGCACGGCGTACCGTACCGCGTACGACGCGCAGTCAGGAGCGTACGGCCTTACTCTCATACCGGAGGAACCGGACGTATCAGGATCTGTCCGAAGCCGTTCGCCGCTCTGTTCTTCCCAGTATGGTGGTCCCGCAGAACGCCGTACCCGACCGCCGCCCGCCCCCGTCAAGGCCCGGCGACCACGAACCGCGGTCGCGCCGCACGGCCCGCCCGCGAACCCGGAGCAGAGCAGCATTGAGCAGCCGCGAATCTGACAACGCCCACCCGACGCCCCGGCGCACGGGTCCGGACGCCTACCCGTCGGGCACCCCGCCCTACGGCACACCGGGGCTCCCCGGCGGCGACCGGGCGGACGCCGGACCGGGCGCCGCGTCGGGCGGCGAGGACGACGGTCCGAAGACCGAGACCACCCTGACCACCCGGGTCCGGATCAACATCCCCGGCTCGCGTCCGATCCCGCCGGTCGTCGTCCGCAGCGCCGTCAAGAACGAGGACGGCCCCGGCGATGACGCCCCGGCGGCGGCCGCCGCCGAACCGGGCGGCCCGCGGCACCGGTCCGCGCCGACCTCGCCCGTCCTCGGTGTGATGGAGGACGGCGGCCGCCAGGCCGCCCCGCCGAACCTGCCGCCGGAGTGGCAGATCCCGCCGATCCCGCCGGCCACCTCCGAGTCGGAGTCCACCGGCGCCTGGTTCCGGCCGCGTCAGAAGAAGGCCCCGGTCGCCGAGCCCGCCCCGGCCGCCGTGCCCGCGGCCGTGCCGGCCGGTGCCGCCGGAGCGGCGGAGGCCCTGGCCGTGCCGGGCGCCGTCGCCGAGCCGCGCCCGCAGGGTGCCCACCCGGCCGCGGGCCAGGCCGCCCGCGCCAACGGCGCCCCGAACGGCCGCCCGGTGCCCGCCCAGGGCAAGCAGCCGCGCCCGGCCGCGCCCGCCGCGCCGTTCCAGGCCGAGGCCCCGGTGGAGGAGCCCGGCGTGTACGAGGCCGCCGCCCCCTTCACGCCGGTCGCCGATCCCTTCGCCCCGGTCGCCGACCCGTTCGCGCCGACCGCCGACCCGTTCGGCGCACCGGTCGCCGACCCGTTCGGCACCTCCGTCCCCGACGCCGGCCAGCAGGGCGGCCTCCCCCGGCGGGGCGGCGGCCAGCGGAACCGTCAGCAGCCGGGCGGGCAGCAGCTCGACGACCGGGCGGGCGGCCCGCGCCAGTCCGGTCCGCGCAACGACTTCCAGGCGAACGGCCACCCGGCCCCCGCACCGCACCCGCAGGCCGGACCGGCCGGCGAGCCGGGCCCGGAGGACACCTCGGTCGACGGCTTCGCGCCGATCCGCGACACCACCCCGCCGCCCGCCGCGATACCCGGCCTGCCCCGGAACGGCGCCCCGCACGGCGCCGACGGCCGTCCGCAGCCGGGCCTGTTCGCCTCGGCACCGACCGGCACCGACCCGTTCGCGGCCCAGCGCCCGACCGCTCCCGGCCAGGACGCCCCCGCCACCCCGGCGGGCCCCGGCGCCCTCTTCCCGGGCGCTCCCGGCGGCGCCCCGCAGCCCGGCGACCCGGAGGCCACCGCGGTCACCCCGCTGCCGGCCCCGGCCCCCGGCCCCCGGCCCGAGGCCGCCACGGACACCAAGGGCGGCAAGGGCAAGGGCGGCAAGGGTGGAAAGGGCACCAAGGACGCCAAGGGCGACAAGGCCGCCCCCGCGCCGGCCCCCGCCAAGGCGAAGGCCGAGCCCGCCGCCCCCGCCAAGGCCAAGCGCGGCGGAGCCGGCAAGAAGCTGGTCAAGCTGGGCGTCTACGGCGGCGTCGCGGTGCTGTTCCTCGGCGCGGCCGCGTACGGCACCGGCCTGATGCTCAACCAGTCCGACGTCCCCAAGGGCACCGTGGTGCTCGGCGCCGAGATCGGCGGCAGCAGCCGCGACCAGGCGATCCACCAGCTGGACGAGTCGGTCGGCAAGGCCGGCCAGCAGCCGCTCAAGCTGAAGATCGGCGACCAGGCCGTGGACCTCGACCCGGCGGTCGCCGGGCTGAGCTTCGACACCACCGCCACCGTGGACGGCCTGGCCCAGCACAGCTACAACCCGGTCGACGTCATCAAGTCGCTCCAGGGCGGCACCAAGGCCGTCGCCCCGGAGGTCAAGGTCGACAAGGCCAAGCTCCGGGCCGCCCTGGACACCCTCGCGGCCGGCTCCGGCCAGGGCCTCCAGGAGGGCTACATCAAGTTCGGCGACGTCAACGGCGAGCCGATCGTCGTGCCCGGCCGGGCCGGGCAGGCGGTGGAGTCGGCGAGCGCCCTGGAGGCGATCGAGCAGGCCTACCGCGACCGCGCCGACGGCAAGCCCGACCAGCCGATCGCCCTCGCCGTCACGGCCGCCCAGCCGAAGATCTCCACCCAGGCCCTCCAGGCCGCCGCCGACAGCCTCGGCAAGCAGATCGCCGCGGGCAAGGTGCACGTCGTGGCCGGCGCGAAGACCTGGGACTTCGGCCCCAAGACCGCGGCCAAGGCGCTCACGCTCGTCCCGGACGCCTCCGGCAAGATCGTGCCCAAGTGGGACCTCGACGCGCTCGCCGCCCAGCTGGGCACCGCGTTCGACAAGGTGAAGGTCAAGAAGAACGGCCAGGTCGCCGTGATCACCCCGCAGGACGTCGCGGACGGCATCACCTCGGTGTTCGACAAGACCGGCGACAAGGACCGCACCTTCAAGTTCGTGGTCTGACCCGTCCGCGGTCGGACACCCGCACGGTCGGGCGCGTCCGCCCCCGACGAACCCGCGCCCACGGGGGGCGGGCCCGCATCCGGGCCCGCCCCTCGACAACGCCCCCTCCCGGTCAGCAAGATGTGACGCCACACCATCCGCCACATCCACCCCGGGAGCACGCCGATGCACCGCCGCCTCCAGCGCCACGGGACGGCCCTGCTCGCCGGTCTCACCGCCCTCACGCTCTCGCTGGCGCTCTGCTCCTGCACCGCCGACCAGGGCGGCGGCGACGCGCTGCCCTCCGGCACCACAGCGCCCAAGCTGACCGCGATCGACATCAACCCGCACGACCGGGCCCGACTGCGCCAGGGCGGCACCCTGAACCTGGCGATCGCCCAGTTCTCCCGCCAGTGGTCGCCGATCCACGCCGACGGCAGCGAGTCCTCGACCGTCATGGTCAGCAAGCCGCTGCTGCCGACCTTCTTCCGCTCGGACGCCGCCGGCACCCAGACGCCCAACCCCGCCTACCTGCAGGAGGCGCACGCGGAGCTCAGGGACGGCCGGCAGGTGGTCACCTGGACGCTCAACCCGAAGGCCCACTGGTCCGACGGCACCCCGATCACCTGGCGCGACATCGAGGCCAACTGGCGTGCCCTGAACGGGAAGGACCCGGCCTACAAGGCCTCCAGCAGCACCGGCTTCGAGCTGGTCTCGGCGGTCGAGCGCGGCAAGGACGACTACCAGGCCGTGATGACCTTCGACCGCCCGTTCTCCGAGTGGCAGTCGATGTTCAACAGCGCCGGCAACGCCCCGCTGCTGCCGGCCAGTAGGGTCTCCACACCGGAGCTGTTCAACAGCTCCTACCTGGACGGGTTCCCGGTCAGCGCCGGCCCGTTCAAGGTCGAGCAGCTGGACCGCGCCACCCAGACCGTCACGCTGGTCGCCGACCCCTCCTGGTGGGGCGACAAGCCCGTGCTGGACCGGATCGTCTTCCACGCGATGCTGCCCGACGCGATGCCCGCCGCCTTCGCCCAGGGCCGGATCGACCTCGTCAACAACGGCCCGGACGTGGCCGGTTACCAGGTCATCAGGAACACCAAGGGCGCCGTGGTGCGCCGGGCCGGCGGCCCGGACTTCCGCCAGCTCACCCTGAACGCCCGCACCCCGGCGCTCAGCGACGCGACCGTGCGCCAGGCCGTCTTCCAGGCGATCAACCGGGACGTGGTGATCCGCGCCGACCTCAACGGCCTGGACTGGCCCGCCGTCCCGCTCAACAACCACCTGCTGGTCACCAACCAGAACGGCTACCGCGACAACTCCCTGGGCCTGGCCCGCTACGACCCCGCCGAGGCCGCCCGCAAGCTGGACGCGGCCGGCTGGAAGCTGGACGGCGACGTACGGAAGAAGGACGGCCGCGAGCTGAACCTGCGGATGGTCGTCCCGGCCGGCGTCACCCCGGCCCAGAGCGAGGCCGCCAACGCCACCGCCATGCTCAAGGACGTCGGCATCAAGGTGACCACGGTGACCGCCCCCGCCAACGAGTTCTTCGACCGGTACGTCAACCGCGACGACTTCGACATCGCCGCCTACTCGCTGATCGGCACCCCCTTCCCGGCCAGCGGCAACCGCGCCAACTTCGTCCAGAGCGGCGGCACCAACCACGTCGGCGCGGGCAGCCCGGCGGTGGACGCCGCACTCGACCGGGCCGCCGCCGCGGCCGACGCGGGCACCGCCTCCGAGGCGATCAACCAGGCCGACGGCGAGCTCTGGAAGGTGGCCGGCGTCCTGCCGCTCTACCAGCGCCCGCAGCTGTACGGGGCCCGCGCCGACCTCGCCAACATCGGCGCGCAGGGCCTGTCCGACATCGTCTGGGAGAACGTCGGCTTCGTGAAGTAGCGGGTGGACGGGGCTCAGCCGTGCAACGTCTCGCGCCAGTAGTGGCAGGCGCTGCGGCGGCCCGCCAGCTCCGTCCCGTACTCGCTGGTGACCGGTGTCAGCGCCGGGAGTTCGGTGCGGCAGCGGTCCTGCGCCCGGTCGCAGCGCGGGTTGAAGGCGCAGCCCTCCGGCAGGCTCAGCAGGCTCGGCGGCAGGCCCTTGATGGCGTGCAGGTTCTGGCCCTTCTGGTCGAGCCGGGGGATCGAGTCCAGCAGGCCCCGGGTGTACGGGTGCGCGGGCCGGGCGTACAACTCCCTTACGGGGGCGGTCTCCACGATCCGGCCCGCGTACATCACCGCGATCTTGTCCGCGACGTCCGCGACCACGCCCAGGTCGTGGGTGATCAGGATCAGGCCCATGTTGTACTCGGCCTGCAAGTCGGCGAGCAGGTCCATCACCTGCGCCTGCACCGTCACGTCCAGCGCCGTGGTCGGCTCGTCCGCGATGATCAGGTCCGGCTCCAGCGCCAGCGCCATCGCGATCATAATCCGCTGCCGCATGCCCCCGGAGAACTGGTGCGGGAAGTCCCCGACGCGCTGCCTGGCGGCCGGGATGCGCACCCGGTCCATCAGCTCGACGGCCTTCTCCTTCGCCTCCTTGCGGGACACCCCCCGGTGCGCCCGGAACATCTCGCCGAGCTGGTAGCCCACGCTGAGCACCGGGTTCAGCGCCGACAGCGCGTCCTGGAAGATCATCGCGATGTGCCCGCCCCGGATGGACCGCCGGGCGGCCGTGCCCATGGTCAGCAGGTCCTCGCCGCGGAACAGGATCCGCCCCGCGGTGATCCGCCCCGGCGGCATGTCCAGGATGCCCATGACCGCCTGCGCCGTCACCGACTTGCCCGAGCCGGACTCCCCCAGCACCGCCAGCGTCTCCCCCGCCGCGACGGAGTAGCTCACCCCGTTCACCGCCTTGGCGACCCCGTCCCGGGTGTGGAACTCCACGTGCAGGTCGTCGACCTCCAGCAGCGGCGTCCCGGGCTCCACGCTCCCCCGGCCACCGCCGATCACCTCCACCGCGTCCATCAGAGCCGCCCTCCTCAGCACCGCGGCACCCACCGCTGGGCGCAGAGCAACTATCAGGGAAGGGAGGGTACTTGGCGAGCCCGCGGCAGATCTCTTTTCCGTCACGGGAAAGGGCGCGCCCCCACCTGCGAGGACGCGCCCTGGTAGGGGGCCGGTGTCAGCCGGACTCCCGCTCGACGCCCCGCTCCGCCGCGAAATGACACGCCGAGTCGTGCCGCGCCGCGTCGCCCAGCCAGGACGGCGCGACCAGCAGCGGCTCCTCGACCTCGCACCGCTGCTGCGCCTTCCAGCAGCGGGTGCGGAAGCGGCAGCCGGACGGCGGGTTGGCCGGCGAGGGCACGTCGCCGGTGAGCACGATCCGGTCCCGCGTCTCGCGCGCCGTCGGGTCCGGCACCGGCACCGCCGAGAGCAGCGCCTGGGTGTACGGGTGGGTCGCGTGGTCGTAGATCTCCGCGTCGCTGCCGATCTCGACCATCTTCCCCAGGTACATCACCCCGACCCGGTCGGAGATGTGCCGGACGATCGAGAGGTCGTGCGCGATGAACATGTACGACAGGTTGAAGTCGCCCTGCAGCTGCTCCAGCAGGTTGATCACCTGCGCCTGCACCGAGACGTCCAGCGCGGAGACCGGCTCGTCGCAGATGATGACCTCCGGCTTGAGCGCCAACCCCCGGGCGATGCCGATGCGTTGGCGCTGCCCGCCGGAGAACTGGTGCGGGTAGCGGTTGATGTACTCGGGGTTGAGCCCGACCACGTCCAGCAGGTCCTGGACGGCCTTGCGGCGGTCCCCCTTGGGCGCCACCTCGGGGTGGATCTCGAACGGTTCGCCGATGATGTCGCCGACCGTCATGCGCGGGTTGAGCGAGGTGTACGGGTCCTGGAACACCATCTGGATGTTCCGCCGGACGGCCTTCAGCCCCGCCCCGGAGAGCCGGGAGATCTCCTCCCCCTTGTAGCGGACCGATCCCGAGGTGGCCGGCTCCAGGTTCATCAGCACCTTGGCCAGCGTGGACTTCCCGCAGCCGGACTCGCCGACGATGCCGAGCGTCTCACCGTGCATCAGGTCGAAGGTGACCCCGTCGACCGCCTTCACCGCCCCGACCTGCCGCCGGAGGATGATGCCCTTGGTGAGCGGGAAGTGCTTGACCAGGTCCCGGACTTCGAGGATCGGCTCGCCGCGCGGCACCTCCCGCGCGAGGGCGACCTCCTCCGGCACCACCGCGCCCAGTGCGCTGGACCCGTTAACGGTCATGGAGGGTCTCCTTCCAGAAGAAGCAGGCGCTGCCGCGCCCCTCCAACGGCGTCCCGTCCTCCTCGGCGACCGGGAACAGCTCCGGCACCTCGGCCCGGCAGACGTCCTGGGCGCGCGGGCAGCGCGGGTTGAAGGCGCAGCCCGGGGGGATGCGCAGCAGGTTGGGCGGCAGGCCCTTGATCGCGTAGAGCTCCTGGCCCTTCTGGTCGAGCCGGGGGATCGAGTCCAGCAGGCCCCGGGTGTACGGGTGCGCGGGCCGGGCGTACAGCTCGTGCACCGGGGCGGTCTCCACGATCCGGCCCGCGTACATCACCGCGATCTTGTCCGCGACGTCCGCCACCACACCGAGGTCGTGGGTGATCAGGATCAGCCCCATGTTGTACTCGGCCTGCAACTCGGCGAGCAGGTCCATCACCTGGGCCTGCACCGTCACGTCCAGCGCCGTGGTCGGCTCGTCCGCGATGATCAGGTCCGGCTCCAGCGCCAGCGCCATCGCGATCATGATCCGCTGCCGCATGCCCCCGGAGAACTGGTGCGGATAGTCGTTCACCCGCTCCTTGGCGGCCGGGATGCGCACCCGGTCCATCAGCTCGACGGCCTTGTCCCGCGCCTCCTTGCGGGACACCCCCCGGTGCGCCCGGAACATCTCGCCGAGCTGGTAGCCCACGCTGAGCACCGGGTTCAGCGCCGACAGCGCGTCCTGGAAGATCATCGCGATCTTCTGGCCGCGGATCCGCCGCCGCTCCTCCTTGCCCATCCTGAGCATGTCCTGGCCCCGGTAGAGGATCTCGCCGCGCGGGATCCGGGCCGGCGGCATGTCCAGGATGCCCATGACCGCCTGCGCCGTCACCGACTTGCCCGAGCCGGACTCCCCCAGCACCGCCAGCGTCTCCCCCGCCGCGACGGAGTAGCTCACCCCGTTCACCGCCCGGGCGACCCCGTCCCGGGTGGCGAACTCGACGTGCAGGTCCCGGACGTCGAGCAGCGGCCCCTGGTACGGCGCCTTCCGCTCGTGCCCGGTGGTGTCCACCGCTGTACTCACGATGCGCTCCCCTCGCTCAGCGAAGCTTCGGATCGAGGGCGTCGCGCACCGCGTCGCCCAGCATGATGAAGGCCAGCACGGTGATCGAGAGCGCCGCGGCCGGGAAGAACAGCACGTACGGCGCCGTCCGGATCACCTTCTGGGCGGAGGAGATGTCGATGCCCCAGGAGATGGTCGGGTCCTGAAGACCGATGCCGAGGAAGCTCAGCGTCGCCTCGGTGGCGATGTAGCCGCCGAGCGCGATCGTCGCCACCACGATCACCGGGGCGATCGCGTTCGGCAGGATGTGCCGGAACATCAGCCGGCCCGTCCCGGCGCCGAGCGCCCGGCCGGCCACCACGTAGTCGGCCTGCTTGACGGTCAGCACCGCCCCGCGCATCACGCGGGCGATCTGGGTCCAGCCGAGCACGCCCAGCGCGATGACCACGCTCCACACCGTGCGGGTGGCGAAGGCGTTCAGCAGCACCAGCGCGCCGAGCAGCAGCGGGATGCCGAAGAAGATGTCGGTGATCCGGGAGAGCAGCGCGTCGACCCAGCCGCCGAAGAAGCCGGCCACCATCCCGGTCAGCCCGCCGAGCAGGGTGACGGCGGCGGTCACGAAGATGCCGACGGTGATCGAGGCGCGGGCGCCGTACACCACCCGGGCGTAGATGGACCGGCCCTGGGCGTCGTACCCGAACCAGCCGGCCCCGAAGACGTCGCCCCAGTTCGGCCGCCTGAGGTAGTCGTTCACCAGGTCGGCCTTGCGCGGGTCCGCGGAGGTGAACGCCCAGGGGAAGACCGCCATCACCACCAGCAGCACGATCAGCACCGCCGAGATCAGGAAGATCGGCCGCCGGCGCAGGTCCCGCCAGGCGTCGGCCCACAGGCTGCGGGCCTCCTCCCGCTTCACCACGTCCGGTTCGACTAACGTCTCCTGCTCGACCGCCATGCCCTGCTCGCCCGCGTAGTCGAGGCGCGAGACCCCGGGCTTGGGGTGCGGCTCGTACGAGTCCTCGTCGTGGATGTCAGGCATAGCGGATCCTCGGGTCCAGGACCGCGTAGAGCAGGTCGACGAGCAGGCTGGCGACCAGGTAGATGATCACCAGGACGGTCACGATGCCGACCACGGTGGGGCCCTCCTTCTGGTTGACCGCCCGGTACAGGACGTTGCCGATGCCCTGCACGTTGAAGACGCCCTCGGTGACGATCGCCCCGCCCATCAGCGCGCCGAGGTCGGTGCCGAGGAAGGTGATCACCGGGATCAGCGAGTTGCGCAGCAGGTGGCGGGAGATGATGGTGCGCCGGGGCAGGCCCTTGGCGACCGCGGTGCGCATGTAGTCGGCCCGCAGGTTCTCGCCGATCGACGTCCGGGTGAGCCGGGCCACGTACGCGAGCGAGAGCGAGCCCAGGACGACGGCCGGCAGCACCAGTTGGGTCAGGTCGTAGCTGTCCTGCACCGTCGGGGTGACCCAGCCCAGGTTGGTGGCGAACACCGTCTGGGCGATGTAGGCCAGCACGAAGACCGGGATCGAGATCACCACCAGGGTGAAGACCAGCACCAGGGTGTCCGCGACGCTGCCGCGCCGCAGGCCGGAGACCAGGCCGAGGGCCAGGCCCGCGATCATCTCGAAGACGAAGGCCATCAGGGCGAGCCGGATGGTGACCGGGAAGGCGTCCGCCATGATGTCGGTGACCGGACGGCCGGTGAAGCTGGTGCCGAAGTCCCCCTGGAAGAGGTTCCCCATGTAGTGCAGGTACTGCTTCCAGAGCGGCTGGTCCAGGTAGTACGTGTGCTTGATGCTGGCGACCACGGCCGGGTCGGCGGCCTTCTCCCCGAACAGCGCCGCCACCGGGTCGCCGGGCAGCGTGTAGACCATCAGGAAGATCAGCAGCGTGGTGCCGAAGAACACCGGGATCATCTGCAGCACCCGACGCAGCACGTAACTGCCCATCCGAGCCTCCTTCCTAGGTGTCCGACTGGGTGCCCGGCCGACCGGACCGGTCGGCCGAGAGACCGCGCCCCGCCCTCCGTGCGGGGAGGGCGGGGCCGGCGCGAGGGCTCGGGGCTCAGCCCTTGACCTCGACCTGGGTCCAGGCCGGGTTGCCGAAGGAGTCGAACTTCACGTTCTGCACCTTGGTCGAGTAGCCCGAGTTGGTGCGGTAGTACCAGAGCGGGATGGCGGGCATCCCGCTCGGCAGCACGGCCTCGGCCTGCTGGTAGCCGGTCACCGTGTCGGCGACGCTGGCGGCCTCGTCGGCCCTGGTGGCCGCGTCGTCGAACTGCGGGTTGCTGTAGCCGAAGTCGTTGGACGCGGCACCGGTGCGGTAGACGTCGGCCAGGAAGTTGGCGTTCAGCGGGTAGTCCTGCACCCAGCCGGTGCGGAAGGCGCCGTTGAGGGTGTGCCCGGTGATCGCGGCCCGCGCGGTCTTGAAGTCGGGCTTCGGGTCGCCCAGGCAGTCGACGCCGGTGTTCTGCCGGATCGAGTTGCAGACCGCGTCGACCCACTCCTTGTGGCCGCCGTCCGCGTTGTAGGTGATCAGCAGCTTGTTGCCGGGGACGCCGCCGCCCTCCTGGATCAGCTGCTTGGCCTTGGCCGCGTCGAACGTGCAGAACTCGCCGCAGGCGCCGTCCTTGTAGCCCTCGACGCCCTCGGCCACCCAGGCGGTGGCGGGCTTGCGGGAGCCCTGGAGCACCGTCTTGGTGATGGTGGCACGGTCGATCGCCATCGACAGGCCCTGGCGCACCTTCGCCTTGTCCGGCGACGCCCAGTCGGCCTGGTAGAGCGTGAAGCCGATGTTCTGGATGGCGCCCTGCGGCGCGTCCACCGCCCGGTCCCCGAGGTCGCTCTTGTAGGTGGCCAGCGCGGACGGCGGCACCTGGTCCATCACGTCCAGGTTGTTGGACTGGAGGTCCGCGTAGGCGGCCTCGGACGTGGTGTACATCTTGAAGACGATGCCGCCGTTCTTCGGCTTGTCCACGCCCTGGTAGTCCGGGAAGGACTTGGTCACCACGTTGTTGTTGTGCGACCAGCTGACGAACTGGTACGGGCCGTTGCCCACCGGCTTCTGCCCGTACCCGGCCGGGTCCTTGAAGAAGCCCTCGGGCAGCGGGGAGAAGGCGATGTAGCCGAGCTTGTACTCGAAGTACGAGACCTTGTGGCTCAGCTTGACGGTGAAGTGCAGCTCGTCGGTGACGGTCAGCCCGGACATCTTGTCCGCGGTGGGCTGGCCGGAGGTCGGGTGGACGTCCTGGTAGCCCTCGATGTCGGAGAACCAGGAGCTGTTGATCTGGTTGTTGGCCGGGCTGGCGCCCCAGTTCCAGGCGTCGACGAAGTTCTGGGCGTGCACCGGAGTGCCGTCGTGGAACTTCCAGCCGTCCTTCAGCGTGATGTCGAAGGTCTGCGAGTCACTGGTGTCGATCTTGTCGGCGACCTGCATCCGGATCTTGGCGTTGCTCGGGTCGTAGTCGACCAGCCCCTTGAAGAGGTTCTGGATGATGCGACCGCCGCCGACCTCGTTCGCGTTGGCCGGCTGCAACGGGTTCTGCGGCTCGTTGCTCTGGTAGCTGAAGGACTTGCCGGCGTCCGACAAACCGCTGCCCCCTCCGCCGCTACTGCTGCTGCAGCCGGTGGCCACCAGGGCCACGGAGGTCGCAACGGCGAGGACCCAACGAGCACGGGCGGCTACGGGCATGGAGGTCCCTCCTCAGGGTGTGTTTCGCATCACACCCCATGAGAAGCGCGCCCCGGCGACGGCGCGCGTCAGGTGCACCCGGACGGGTGCGGTGACCCCCTGTCGAGTTGACGCGGCGCCGGACGACGCGGCGTGGGACCGGCGGAACGCGGGAAGGGCCCGCGGCGCGAACGCCACGGGCCCTTCCTGCGACTACCGGGGGATCAGGCCGCGGCCTGCTCCCGGACCTCGGGGAAGTGGCAGGCCGACTCGTGGGCGGCCGCGCCCTCCAGCAGCGAGGGGACCGCGAGCAGCGGGACCTCCTCGGAGCACCGCTCCTCCGCCTTCCAGCAGCGGGTGCGGAAGCGGCAGCCGGACGGCGGGTTGGCCGGCGAGGGGATGTCCCCGGTGAGGATGATCCGCTCGCGGGACTCGCGCGCCGTCGGGTCCGGCACCGGCACCGCGGAGAGCAGCGCCTGGGTGTACGGGTGGGTGGCGTTCTCGTAGATCTCCTCGTCCGAGCCGATCTCGACCATCTTGCCCAGGTACATCACGCCGACGCGGTCGGAGATGTGCCGGACGATGGAGAGGTCGTGCGCGATGAACATGTAGGAGAGGCCGAACTCGCCCTGCAGCTGCTCCAGCAGGTTGATCACCTGCGCCTGGACGGACACGTCCAGCGCGGAGACCGGCTCGTCGCAGATGATGATCTCGGGCTTGAGCGCGAGGCCGCGGGCGATGCCGATGCGCTGGCGCTGGCCGCCGGAGAACTGGTGCGGGTAGCGGTTGATGTACTCCGGGTTCAGACCCACGACGTCCAGCAGGTCCTGGACGGCCTTGCGGCGGTCGCCCTTGGGCGCCACCTCGGGGTGGATCTCGAACGGCTCGCCGATGATGTCGCCGACCGTCATGCGCGGGTTGAGCGAGGTGTACGGGTCCTGGAACACCATCTGGATGTTCCGGCGGACGGCCTTCAGGGCGGCGCCCTGCAGGGTGGAGATGTCCTCGCCCTTGAACAGCACCTGGCCGGAGGTGGCCCGCTCCAGGTTCATCAGCACCTTGGCCAGCGTGGACTTGCCACAGCCGGACTCGCCGACGATCCCGAGCGTCTCGCCCTTCTTCAGCTCGAAGGAGATGCCGTCGACCGCCTTGACCGCGCCGACCTGCTTCTTGAAGAGGATGCCCTGGCTCAGCGGGTAGTGCTTGACCAGGTCCTTGACCTCCAGGATGTTCTCAGCCATGGAGGGTCTCCTTCCAGAGGTGGCACGCGCTGCGGCGGCCGGTGAGCTCCTTGCCGTCCTTGTCCGTGACGTGGTGCAGCGCCGGGATCTCGGTGCGGCACAGGTCGGTGGCGACGTCGCAGCGGGGGTTGAACGCGCAGCCGGTCGGAACCTTCAGCAGGTTCGGGGGCAGGCCCTTGATCGCGTACAGCTCCTGGCCCTTCTGGTCCAGGCGCGGGATGGAGCGGAGCAGGCCCTTGGTGTACGGGTGCGCGGGGTTCGCGTACAGCTCGTGCACCGGGGCGGTCTCCACGATCCGGCCCGCGTACATCACGGCGATCTTGTCCGCGACGTCGGCGACCACGCCGAGGTCGTGGGTGATCAGGATCAGGCCCATGTTGTACTCGGCCTGCAGCTCGGCGAGCAGGTCCATCACCTGGGCCTGGACGGTCACGTCCAGGGCGGTGGTGGGCTCGTCCGCGATGATCAGGTCGGGCTGGAGCGACAGCGCCATCGCGATCATGATGCGCTGGCGCATACCGCCGGAGAACTGGTGCGGGTAGTCGTTCACCCGCTCCCGGGCGGCGGGGATGCGCACCCGGTCCATCAGCTCGATGGCCTTCTCCTTCGCCTCCTTGCGGGAGGCGCCCTGGTGCACGCGGAACATCTCGCCGAGCTGGTAGCCGACGGAGAGCACCGGGTTCAGCGCGGACAGCGCGTCCTGGAAGATCATCGCGATCTTCCGGCCGCGGATCCGGCGCCGCTCCTCGTTGCTCATCGTGAGCATGTCCTGGCCGCGGTACAGGATCTGGCCCTGGGTCACCTTGCCCGGGGGCATGTCCAGGATGCCCATGATGGTCTGCGCCGTCACGGACTTGCCGGAGCCGGACTCGCCGAGCACGGCGAGCGTCTCGCCGGCCGCGACGGAGTAGTTGACGCCGTTCACGGCCTTGGCGACACCGTCCCGGGTGTGGAACTCCACGTGGAGGTCCTTCACCTCGAGAAGAGGAGTGCCAACTTCGAGACGGTCGTTCTTCTGGTCGTTCTCGATCACGGTGGTCATCGGGGTCGTCACCTCTTCTCTCAACGGAGCTTCGGGTCGAGGGCGTCGCGCACCGCGTCGCCGAGCATGATGAACGCCAGAACGGTGAGGCTCAGCATTCCGGCGGGGAAGAACAGCGCGAACGGCGCCGTCCGGATCACCTTCTGGGCGGAGGAGATGTCGATGCCCCAGGAGATGGTCGGGTCCTGCAGACCGATGCCGAGGAAGCTCAGCGTCGCCTCGGCGGCGATGTAGCCGCCGAGCGCGATGGTGGCGACGACGATCACCGGGGCGACCGCGTTCGGCAGGATGTGCTTGAACATGATCCGCCAGGTGCCGGCGCCGAGCGCCTTGGCGGCCGTCACGAAGTCGGCCTGCTTGACCGTGATCACCGAACCGCGCATGACACGGGTCATCTGGGTCCAGCCCAGGGCGACCAGCGCGAAGACCACGCTCCAGACGGTGCGCGAGGTGAAGGCGTTCAGGACCACCAGCGAGCCGAGCAGCAGCGGGATGCCGAAGAAGATGTCGGTGATCCGGGAGATGATCGTGTCGACCCAGCCGCCGAAGTAGCCGGCCAGCATGCCGGTGAGGCCGCCGATGATGGTCACACCGGCGGTGACGCAGATGCCGACGATGATCGAGGCGCGGGCGCCGTGGACGACGCGGGCGTAAATGCTGCGGCCCTGGAGGTCGTAGCCGAACCAGTCCGCCTGGAAGAGGTGGCCGTAGTTCGGCTTCGTCAGGTAGTGGTTGCGCAGGTCGCCGGCCCGCGGGTCCACCGAGGTGAACAGACCGGGGGCGATCGCGATGACGATCAGCAGCAGGATCAGCAGCGCGGAGATCACGAAGATCGGCTTGCGCCGCAGGTCGTGCCAGGCGTCGGAGCCGAGGCTGCGGGGCTTCTCGGGCTTGGCGGCCGCGGTGGCGGCGCCGCCCTGGGCCGGGATCTTCCCGGCGGTCTTCTTCTCGGTCAGGTCAGGCATAACGGATCCTCGGGTCCAGGACCGCGTAAAGCAGGTCGACGATCAGGCCGGCGGCCAGGTAGACGATCACGAGGAAGGCCACGAAGCCGGAGACCGTCGAGCCCTCCTTCATGTTGATCGCTTGGTAGAGCGCGTGGCCCACACCCTGGACGTTGAAGATGCCCTCGGTGACGATGGCGCCGCCCATCAGGGCGCCGAGGTCGGTACCGAGGAAGGTGACCACCGGGATCATCGAGTTGCGCAGCAGGTGGGTGCCGATCACCTTGCGCCGCGGCAGGCCCTTGGCCACCGCGGTGCGGACGTAGTCGGCCTTGATGTTCTCGGCGATGGAGGTGCGGGTGAGGCGCGCGACGTAGGCCAGCGAGAGCGAGCCGAGCACGACGGCCGGCAGCACCATCTGGGTGATGTCGTTGCTGTCCTGGACGGTCGGGGTGACCCACTTCAGGTTCTGCCCGAAGACCGTCTGAACGATGAAGCCCAGCACCGGGACCGGGATCGAGATCAGCAGCAGGGTCATGACCAGGGCGCCCTTGTCGAAGAGCTTGCCGCGGCGCAGACCGGCGTACAGGCCGATCCCGATGCCGAGCACGATCTCGATGGCGAACGCGAACAGCGCCAGCTGGACCGTGACCGGCAGCGCCTCGGTGATCTTGTCGAGCACCGGGCGTCCGTCCAGGCCGGTGCCGAAGTCACCGGTGAACAGCTTCCCCATGTAGTCGAGGTACTGCTGGACCAGCGGCTTGTCGAAGCCTTGCTGGTGCCTCAGCGCGGCGAGCTGCACCGGGTCCGGCGCCTTGTCGCCCCACAGCGCTGCCAGCGGGTCACCGGGCAGCAAGTGCACCATGAAAAAGATGAGTGCGGTCGTTCCGAGGAACACCGGGATCATCTGGAGCAGTCGCCTTGCGACAAAGCGCCCCATCGTGCCTCCATGTATGACTCTGCCGGGCCCGTCAACCCGGCAAGAGATAAGTCGGCGTGCCAACGGCCGGTGCCAGTCCTCGCCCTTGTGGGGATGGACGGGCACCGGCCGTTGTCACCGGGTCAGGCGGTGCCGACCGATTACTTCTTCTTCTTGACCTCGACGTCGGTGTAGACCGGGTCGCCGAAGGAGTTGAACTTCACGTTCTGGACGTTCTTGGAGTAGCCGGAGCTGGTCTTGTAGTACCAGAGCGGGATGGCCGGCATGTCCTTGGCCAGAACGGCCTCGGCCTGCTGGTAGTACTCCGCGGTCTTCTCGACCGTGGTGGCGGCGTCCGCCTCCTTCGACAGCTTGTCGAACTCGGAGCTGGAGTAGCTGCCGTCGTTGGCCGCGGCACCGGTGCCGTAGACGTCGCGCAGGAAGTTGGCGTTCAGCGGGTAGTCCTGCACCCAGCCGGTACGCATCATGCTCTGGACCTGCTTGCTGGTGACCAGGTCACGCGAGGTCTTGAAGTCCGGCTTCGGGTCACCGAGGCACTCGACGCCGACCGACTGGCGGATCGAGTTGCAGACCGCGTCCACCCACTCCTTGTGGCTGCCGTCGGAGTTGTACAGGATGGTGATCTTGCCGCCGGGAACGCCGCCGCCCTCGGTGATGAGCTGCTTGGCCTTCTCCGGGTTGAACTTGCAGGCGTCGCCGCAGGTGCCGGCCTTGTAGCCCATGACGCCGGGCGCCACGAACGAGTCGGCGGGGATGCGGTTGCCGTTCAGCACGGTCTTGGTGATGGTGTCGCGGTCGATCGCCATCGAGAGGCCCTGACGGACCTTCTCCTTGCCCGGGGCGTTCCAGTCGCCCTGGTACAGCGCGAAGGAGATGTTCTGGATGGCGCCCTGCGGCTGGTCGACCGCGCGCTTGCCCAGGTCGTCCTTGTACTTCGGCAGGTCGGTCGAGTCGACCTGGTCCAGGACGTCCAGGGTGTCGGACATCAGGTCCTTGTACGCGGCCTCACCGGCGGTGTAGTTCCGGAAGACGACGCCGCCGTTCTTCGGCTTGTCGATGCCCGTGTACTTGTCGTAGGCGGCCAGCGTGATGGCCTTGTTGTGCTCCCACGAGACGAACTTGTAGGGGCCGTTGCCGACCGGCTTCTGGCCGTAGCCGGCCGGGTCGGTGAAGAAGCCCTCGGGCAGCGGGAAGAAGGCCGAGTAGCCGAGCTTGTACGTGAAGTACGAGACCGGGGTGGACAGTTCGATCGTGAAGTGGGTGTCGTCGACGACCTTCAGACCGGACATCTCGGTGGCCGTCGGGTCACCCTTGTCCTTGTCCGGGTGGACCGCGTCGTAGCCGACGATGTCGGAGAACCAGTCCGAGTTGATCTGGTTGTTCTTCGGGTTGGCCGACCAGTTCCAGGAGCTCACGAAGGACTTGGCGGTGACCGGGGTGCCGTCGTGGAAGGTCCAACCGGACTTCAGCGTGACGGTGTAGTTCTTGGCGTCGGTGGTCTCGATCTTGTCGGCCACCTGGTTGCGCAGCGCACCGGTCGCGGGGTCGTAGTCGACGAGGCCCTTGAAGAGCTGCTTGACGATACGGCCGCCCTGGTTCTCCATGGCGTTGGCCGGCTGGAGCGGGCGCTGCGGCTCCGCGCTCTGGTAGCTGAAGCTGGCGCCCGGGTCGACCGCAGCGCTGTCGGAGCTGCCCCCGGAGGAGTCGCTGCTGCTGCACGCAGTCGCAGCGAGGGCGACAGCAACAGCTGCGACAACCCACTTGGCCTGGCTCGCACCGCGCATCGGTGTGCCTCCTGAATTCGACGTTGCAACGAGGAGGGCACTGCGGAACGGTTCCCACCGGACCCGCTGTGCCGTCCGCGCTCGTGGTTTCGGCGCGCACCCCTGCGCGTTCACCCTTGACCCGAGCCTGACTGCACCCACTATCCGTCACGCACGGACACGAAAGTGACCAGTGACGATCTCAATTAGGTCACATGAACAGTCGGTAAGTTTCGAAAACCGGACATTTGAGACATAGCCAGACAGGCACCAAACGGACAGTCGTCACGGATGACGAACTGTCACGTCCGCTCAGCGGACACCTGGGTGTGATGAGCGCTATTCCGTGAATAGCGGCCCCGACAACTTGGAGTAGTTGAAAAAGTTCGCCCCCCTCTCCATGGGAAAGGGGGGCGAATCATTCCGGCCAATGGCCGTTCAGTGCGTCCGGATCACGCCTTCTTGGCGCGCGAGGCGGTGCGACCGCGGTCCTTCTGGTCGAGGACGACCTTACGGATGCGAACCGTCTCCGGGGTCACCTCGATGCACTCGTCCTCGCGGCAGAACTCCAGCGACTGCTCCAGCGAGAGCTTGCGCGGCGGGACGATCGACTCGGCCACGTCGGCGTTCGCCGAGCGCATGTTGGTGAGCTTCTTCTCCTTGGTGATGTTCACGTCCATGTCGTCGGCACGCGAGTTCTCACCGACGATCATGCCCTCGTACACCTCGGTGCCCGGCTCGCAGAAGAGCACGCCGCGCTCCTGCAGGTTGGTCATCGCGAAGGCGGTGACCACACCGGCCCGGTCGGCGACCAGCGAACCGTTGTTGCGGGTGGTCAGGTTGCCGAACCACGGCTCGTGACCCTCGTGGATCGAGTGCGCGATGCCGGTGCCGCGGGTGTTGGTGAGGAACTCGGTACGGAAGCCGATCAGGCCGCGGGACGGCACGACGAACTCCATCCGGACCCAGCCCGAGCCGTGGTTGGACATGTTGTCCATCCGGCCCTTGCGGATGCCCATGAGCTGGGTGACGGCACCCATGTGCTCCTCGGGCACGTCCACCGTGAGGCGCTCGACGGGCTCGTGGGTCTTGCCGTTGACCTGCTTGGTGACCACCTGCGGCTTGCCGACGGTCAGCTCGAAGCCCTCGCGGCGCATGGTCTCGATCAGGATGGCCAGCGCCAGCTCACCGCGGCCCTGCACCTCCCAGGCGTCCGGACGCTCGGTGTCGAGCACGCGCAGCGAGACGTTACCGATCAGCTCGCGGTCCAGGCGGTCCTTCACCTGGCGGGCGGTGACCTTGCGGTCCACCTTGACGCCGGCCTTGGCGTCCGCGCCCTTGCCGCTGCCGCCACGGCCGACCAGCGGCGAGGTGTTGGTGCCGATGGTCATCGAGATGGCCGGCTCGTCCACCGTGATCAGCGGCAGCGCGATCGGGTTCTCCGGGTCGGCCAGGGTCTCGCCGATCATGATCTCGCCGATGCCGGCGACGGCGCAGATGTCACCGGGGCCGGCCACCTCGGCCGGCTTGCGGGTGAGCGCCTCGGTCATCAGCAGCTCGGAGATGCGGACGTTCTGGATCGAGCCGTCACGCTTGATCCAGGCCACGGTCTGGCCCTTGCGCAGCTCGCCCTGCTCGACGCGGAGCAGCGCGATGCGGCCGAGGAAGTTGTCGGCGTCCAGGTTGGTGACGTGGGCCTGGAGCGGGGCGTCCTCGTCGTAGCTGGGGGCCGGGACGTGCTCCAGCAGGGTGGAGAAGAACGGCTCCAGGCTGGTGCTGTCGGCCGGGACGGTGCCGTTCTCCGGCTTGGTCAGCGAGGCGACGCCGTCACGGGCGCAGGCGTAGACGATCGGGAACTCGATCTGGTCCTCGTCCGCGTCCAGGTCCAGGAACAGGTCGTAGGTCTCGTTGATGACCTCGTCGATCCGGGAGTCCGGACGGTCGGTCTTGTTGATGCAGAGGATGACGGGCAGGCGGGCGGTGAGCGCCTTGCGGAGCACGAACCGGGTCTGCGGCAGCGGGCCTTCGGAGGCGTCGACCAGGAGGACGACCGCGTCCACCATCGACAGACCGCGCTCGACCTCGCCACCGAAGTCGGCGTGGCCCGGGGTGTCGATGATGTTGATGGTGATCGGCGCGCCACCATCCTTGGGGTGGTACTTGACCGCGGTGTTCTTCGCGAGAATGGTGATGCCCTTCTCGCGCTCCAGGTCGTTGGAGTCCATCATCCGGTCATCGAGCTGCTGGTGGGCTGCGAAGGCGCCGGCCTGCTTGAGCATGGCGTCGACCAGCGTGGTCTTGCCGTGGTCGACGTGGGCGACGATGGCGACGTTACGGATGTCGTTGCGCGTGGGCATGCCTAGCGGATTCTCCCGGAATCGTGGGTTACGGCGCCCGGCCGCGAGACGCGCACTTGCGGCCCTTTCGGCCGCTGCCACCCGTTCCGCCTGCTACTACCGGTCCACCCGCCGGGCATATCGACATGCCTCGGCTTCCTCCTATCGTACGGGGAAGCGCCCAGGTGAGCAGAAACGAGCAGGTCGCAGGGGATCAAGATCACAGGCGGATCACACGGCGCCCACCCGGCGACCGGGCTCCGGCCCCCTTCCGTTCGTGCTCCGACGGCCCGGCCCACGCACCGGGCGGACGCCCCCGGAGCGGTCTCCGGGAG
>NZ_JBHVEU010000084.1:0-24356 GCF_042802075.1 Kitasatospora sp. NPDC057518 | reverse complement strand
ACGCACACCCCCTCGCAGCAGGGGGCGTGCGGGGCCCTCCGGCTTTCCGGGACCGGAGCCGTGCCGTGCCCCCGGCGAAACTGCCGCCCGGACCGACCGCCCAGCTCAGCCCCGGCGCACCCGGCAGCTGCCGGTGCCCTGCCGGTTGACGGCCGACCGCGCACCCCCGAGTCTCTGACGCGGCCCACACATCCGACGCCCCGTCACCACGGAAGCGCGGATGGTGAGTCCACGTGATCCCCCCACTCGGAAGGACGACCGTCCCATGCGCCGAACCTCCGCCCTGCTGACCACCGCCCTGCTCGCCGGGGCCGCCGCCCTGGCCACCCCGGCCACCTCCGCCCAGGCCGCGCCGGCCTGCGGCGCCTGGGCCTCCGCCTGGAACGCCGTCGGCAGCTGTACCGGCCTCGACCCGATGCAGACCTGGACCGTGACCGCCAACTGCCTCTACTGGAACTCCAACCACACCGTGCAGTTCTCCCGCCCCGCCATCGGCGGCATCGCGATCGGCGACGGCACCATGTCCGCGTCCTGCGGCATCGGCGACAGCGTCCAGTTCCCGCGCGTCGTCCTCGGCGCCGTCCCGCCGGCCGGCCCGACCGGCCAGATCTCCGGCTACGCGAGCAAGTGCGTCGACGTGAAGGGCGCCAACGTCGGCAACGGCACCGCCGTCCAGATCTACGACTGCAACGGCTCCGTCGCGCAGAAGTGGCGGATCGGCGTCGACGGCACGATCCGCGCCCTCGGCAAGTGCATGGACGTCTCCGGCGGCAACACCGGCAACGGCACCAAGGTCCAGATCTACGACTGCAACGGCAGCGGCGCCCAGCAGTGGCAGGCCCGCCCCGACGGCTCGCTCCTCAACCCGCAGTCCGGCCGCTGCCTGGACGACCTCGGCTTCTCCACCGACAACGGCAACCAGCTTGGCATCTGGGACTGCAACGGCGCCGCCAACCAGAAGTGGAACCTCCCGGCCTGACGCCCGAGCCGGCCAGGGCGTACGGCCCGTCCGTACGCGCTGCCGGTGCTCCTGGCCGCCGTCACTCGCCCGAGTGACGGCGGCTTGAGTCGTGCATTGCGTTTGCAACACGCTGCTGCTCGTGCATAGTGAGATCTACTGGACCGAGCGGTCCGAGGAGCACATCGCCAGGCACGGAGTGGATCCGGAGGAGGTCGAGGATGTCGTGTTCTGCCGTCCGCACTGGTTCTCGGACGGCCGCCAGGGGACGACCCTGTGCCATGGCGTGACGCGGGCCGGGCGCTACCTGTTGGTGGTGTTGGCGGAGAGCGCGGTGGTGCCGTCAGCGTGGTACTGCGCCACCGCACGCGACATGACAGCTGCCGAGAGGCGCTTGTTCCTCAAGCGGACGAGTTGAAGGTGACGGATGACTGACAACGGTGCGGACCTCGAGGCGATCGCCGAGTACTACGAGACGCACGAGCTGACCGAGGACGAGATCATGAGCGCCGAGCCGGGCGAGCCGGTGGCGGCCGAGTCGGTGATGATCACCACCTCGCTGCGGCTGCCCAAGCCGGTGATGGACGAGGTCCGGCGCCGGGCGCGGGAACGGGGGCTGAAGCCGACGGCGATCATGCGGGAGTGGATCGAGGCCGCCATCGCGGACGTGGACGAGCCGGTGCCGCTCAGTGTGATCACCGCGGCGGTGGCGGAGTACCAGCACCGTCGGGCGTCGTGAGGGTCAGGCGGTGAGGGCCGGGGTGGTGTCCGCGGCGTGGCGGGCCTGGTCGTAGCGGTGGAGGAGGAGGGCCGCCAGTTCGGGGGACGGGCCGAGGACGTCGGCCACGAGGTCCGCGCCCGCGTCCTCGGCGGCGGCCGCGATGCGGTCGGGGAGGAGGCCGGGGGCGAGCAGGTAGGGGGCGACGGCGGTGCGTTCGGCGCCGGCGGTGCGCAGGGCGGCGAGGGCGTCGGGGACGCGGGGGCCGGCGGCGGAGGCGTAGGCGACCTCGACGGCGGCCCAGCCGCGGGTGCGGCGCCACTCGGCGGCGACCGCGCGGGTCGCGGCGTCGGCGGCCGGGTCGGAGGAGCCGGCGGCCGCCAGGACGACGCCGGTACGGGCCCGGGCGGCGGGTGAGCCGACCGCGAGGCCGGCTTCGGCGAGGCGGCGGTCCAGGGCGGCCAGCAGCAGGGGGGAGGGGCCGAGCACGTCGGCGACCGGCAGCCGGTCGCCGACGGCGCGCAGGGCGGCCGGGATGTCGTGCTTGGCGTGGAAGGCCCGGTTGAGCAGCAGCGGCACCGCCACCGCGTCCGCGAGCCGTCCGACCACCTTCGGGATCCGCGGCGCGCAGTGGTCCAGGTAGGCGGTGGCGACCTCGGTGCCGGGCCGCTGGGCCCGCACCTCCTCCACGAGCGCGGCCACCGTCGCGGCGTGGCGCGGGTCGCGGCTGCCGTGGGCGATCAGGAGGAGGGCGGGCATCAGCGCTGCCTCACTTGCCGGTGGCCAGCAGGCCGCGGTTGCGCAGCACCCGGCGTTCGACGGGCGTGAAGACGAGGAGTTCGATGGCGATGCCGACGAAGAGGATGAGGATGATGCCGAGCAGGACGCCGGACATGTCGGAGAACTCGCGCTGGTCCTCCAGGAAGCGGCCGAGGCCGCGGCCCAGGTCGGGGGAGGAGGCGACGAGTTCGGCGGCCATCAGGGAGCGCCAGGAGAAGGCCCAGCCCTGCTTGAGGCCGGCGAGGTAGCCGGGGAGGGCGGCGGGGATGAGGACGTGCCGGGCGCCGGTGAGGCCGGTGGCGCCGAGGGTGCGTCCGGCCCGCAGGAACAGCGGCGGGACCTGGTCGATGCCGGCGACCAGGCCGTTGGCGATGGAGGGGACGGCGCCGAGCAGGATGACGGCGTACATCATCGAGTCGTTGATGCCGAGCCAGATGACGGCGGCGGGCACCCAGGCGACCGAGGGCAGCGACTGCAGGCCCTGCAGGACGGGCCCGATGGCGGTGCGCACCGGTCTGATGCGGGCGACGACGAGGCCGATCGGGGTGCCGATCACCACGGCGAGGAGGAAGCCGGACAGGCCGCGCCAGACGCTGGTCCAGATGATCGAGAACAGCGTGCCCTGGTACCAGAGGTCCTGGGCGGAGCGCCACACGTCGGCGGGGCTGGGCAGCTTGTAGGAGGAGGTGAGCTCCAGGCTGTACGCGCCCTGCCAGAGCGCGAGCACGACGAGCACGCCGATCAGCGGCGGCAGGGCCTTGCTGCGCAGGGCCTCGCCGAGGGAGCCGCGCTGTGCGGTGACGGCGTCGAGGGCGTCCAGGCCGGCGCCGACGCCCGCGGTGTCGGCGGTCCTGTCGTTCCGGTCGTGCTTGTCGTTCCTGTCGTTCTTGTCCAGGACGGGGGTGGTGTCAGTGCTGGCCATGGCGACGGATCTCCCCACGCAGTTCTTCGGTGATCTCGATGGACAGGTCGGCGACGCCGGCGGACTCGATGCGGCGCGGCTGGGGCAGGTCGATGTGCCATTCGCGGGCGACCCGGCCGGGGCGGGAGGAGAGCAGGACGACCCGCTGGGCGAGGCGGACGGCCTCGCGGACGTTGTGGGTGACGAACAGGACGGTCAGCTGCCGTTCGGCCCAGATCCGGGTGATCTCGTCGTGGAGGACGTCGCGGGTGATGGCGTCGAGGGCGGCGAAGGGCTCGTCCATGAGCAGGACCTTGCTGCCCTGGGCGAGGGCGCGGGCCATGGCGACGCGCTGGCGCATGCCGCCGGACAGCTCGTGGACGCGCTTGCCGTACGCGCCGTCCAGGCGGACGAGTTCGAGCAGCCGCTCGGCTTCGGCGCGGCGCTCGGGGCGGGCGACGCCGGCCAGCTTGAGGGCGAGTTCGATGTTCCGGCCGGCGGTGAGCCAGGGGAAGAGGGCGTGCTCCTGGAACATCAGCGCGGGGCGGCCGCCGGGCACCTCGATGCCGCCGGCGGTGGGCCGGTCGAGGCCGGCGACGAGGTTGAGCAGGGTGGACTTGCCGCAGCCGGAGGCGCCGAGCAGGGTGACGAACTCGCCGGGGGCGACGTCGAGGGTGATGTCGTCCAGGACGTGGGTCTGGGCGCCGGGGCGGCCGAAGGACTTGTGCACGTGCGAGATCCGGACGGCGGGCGCACCGCCGTGGGCGTCGGCGCCGGGGGCGTCCGCCGAGGTGGTCAGTGCCGGGGTCATCCGGGCACCTCCTGGATGAGTGGTCTGGCGAGGTCGGGGCCGTGGCCCGGGCCCCGCCCGTCCCGGTGGGCATCGATCGGGGATCGACCGGGCGGGCGGGGGCCGGACCGCGGAGTCGTGACGAACGGCCTTGCTGCGGGCGCTACTTGGCGCCGAGTCCGGCGTCCGCGACGGCGGGCCGGCCCTCCGCGGCGAGGACCTTGTTCAGCAGGGTGAGGTCGTAGATGCCGTTCAGGTTGGGCTTCTTGAGGAGCCCGGCGGTGACGGCGTGGTCGGCCTCGGCCTGGAGGGTGTTCGCCAGCGGGTCGTCCAGGAAGTCGATGTCGGCCCAGGCCGGGTCCAGGATGGCGGGCTCCAGGGAGTTGCCGGCCTCCTTCTTGATCGCCTCGTTGGCGTCGGCCTTGGCCTTGTCGGAGTTGTCCTTGATGAAGGCGTTGGTCTTCACCGAGCCGCGCAGCACGGCCTCCACCACGTCCGGGTGCTCCGTGAGGAACTTCTGCGAGACGATGATGTTGGTGATCACGAACTTCTTGTCGGGCCAGACGTCCTTCTCGTTGAGCAGGACCTTCGCGCCGAGCGTGACCAGCTTGGAGGCGGTGGGCTCGGGCACCCAGGCGGCGTCGATGGAGCCGGACTTGTACGCGTCGGGGGTGACCTTGTTGTCGGTGCGCACGACCGAGACGTCGCCGGCGCCGGTGGCCGCGTCGACCTTGTAGCCCTTGCCCGCCAGGTAGTTGAGCAGGGCGACGTCCTGGGTGTTGCCGAGCTGCGGGGTGGCGATCTTCTTGCCCTTGAGGTCGTCCAGGGTGGCGATCTTCTCCGGGTTGGCGACCAGCTTGACGCCGCCGGAGGCCGAACCGCCGATGATCTTCAGGGACTTGCCGTCGGACTTGGTGTAGCCGTTGATCGCGGGGGAGGGGCCGATCCAGCCGATGTCGATGGAGCCGGCGTTCAGCGCCTCGATCTCGGCCGGGCCGGCGTTGAAGACCTGGGTCTTGACCTGGGTGGCGCCGAGCTCCTTCTGGAAGAAGCCCTCCTGGAGGCCGACCAGCGGGGTGCCGTGGGTGAGGTTGGCGAAGTAGCCGATCTTCACCGTGTCCGCGGACAGCTTCGCGCCGGAACTCCCGGCGGTGGCAGCGGTGTTGGCCTTGGCGTCGGAGGACTTGTCGTCCGCCTTGGAGCCGTAGCTGCAGGACGACAGCAGGGCCGCCACGGTCAGGCCGGCCGCGGCGGCGGCCGCGGAGCGTCTGATCCGCCCGGCGTCGGGGCGGGTGCGGGTATGCGGGAGGGCCGGGTTCGGTGCCATGGCGAGAGTCCTGTTCGCGGACGGACCGTCAGGAGGCGGTCTCGGACGGACGGTTGGAAGGTGGTGCGCGCGGCAGCGGTGTGCCGGGGGCAAGCCGGGCGGCTGTGGGGGGAGACAGCCCGGTGACAGGGCGTTCTCAGCCCCGTCGGCCCGCACATCGGGTCAGGCCGCCCTGGCCGCTGCCGAGGACGCCGCTGCCGATGCGGCCGCCTTCCTTGTCCATGCCCGAGAACGCCTCGCTGGGCATCAGACCCAGTCCTCCTCGTCGGGTGTGCCGGTGGTGGGTACGGTGGCGAAGGCCTCGCCCGCCATGCCGGCGGTGAGGGTGGTGCCGTCGGCCGGGTCGATGAGCAGGAACGACCCGGTGCGGCGGTTGTCGGAGTAGCCGTCCAGGGCCAGCGGCTCGGCGGTGCGCAGGACGACCCGGCCGATGTCGTTGACGTTCAGCCCGTCGGGGGCGGGGCGCTGTTCCAAAGTGTCGATGTCGATCCGGTAGGCGACGTCCTTGACCAGCGCCCGCACGGTGCGGGTGGTGTGCTTGAGGAGGACCTTGTCGCCGGCGCGCAGCGGCCGTTCGCTGAGGTGGCTGACGGTGGCCTCGATGTCCTTGGTGGGGACGGGCACGGGCCCGGCGGCGATGAGGTCGCCGCGGGAGACGTCCAGGTCGTCGGCGAGGCGGACGGTCACCGACTGCGGGGCCCAGGCGGCGTCGGCCTGGCGGCCGAGGGCGTCGATCCCGGCGACGGTGGTGGTGTGGCCGGACGGCAGGACCGTGACGGTGTCGCCGACGCGCAGCACGCCGGACGCCAACTGGCCCGCGTAGCCGCGGTAGTCGGGGTGCTCCTCGGTCTGCGGGCGGATGACGTACTGGACCGGGAAGCGGGCCGGCTCGGCACCCGGGTCGCTGCCGACCGGCACCGTCTCCAGGTGCTCCAGCAGGGTCGGGCCGCCGTACCAGTCCATGTGCGCGGACGGCTCCACGACGTTGTCCCCGGCGAGGGCGGAGATCGGGACCGCCAGCACGTCCTTGACGCCGAGCGAGGCGGCGTAGGCGGTGAACTCGGCGGCGATGGCGGCGAACACGGGCTCGGCGTAGTCGACCAGGTCCATCTTGTTGACGGCGAGGACGACGTGCGGCACGCGCAGCAGGGCGGCGACGGCGGCGTGCCGGCGGGTCTGCTCGACGACGCCGTTGCGGGCGTCGACGAGGACGACGGCGAGTTCGGCCGTGGAGGCGCCGGTGACCATGTTGCGGGTGTACTGCACGTGCCCGGGGGTGTCGGCGAGGATGAACCGCCGGCGGGGCGTGGCGAAGTAGCGGTAGGCCACGTCGATGGTGATGCCCTGTTCGCGCTCGGCCCGCAGGCCGTCGGTGAGCAGGGCGAGGTCGGGCGCCTCCTGGCCGCGGCTGCGGGAGGCGTGCTCGACGGCCTCCAGCTGGTCGGCGAGCACCGACTTGGAGTCGTGCAGCAGCCGGCCGACGAGGGTGGACTTGCCGTCGTCGACGGAGCCGGCGGTGGCGAAGCGCAGCAGCGAGGTGGCGTTGGTGGCGGTGCTCATTAGAAGTATCCCTCGCGCTTGCGGTCTTCCATCGCGGCCTCGGAGAGCTTGTCGTCGGCCCGCGTCGCACCGCGCTCGGTGAGGCGCGAGGCGGCGATCTCGGCGATGACGGCCTCGATGGTGGTGGCGTCGGAGTCGACGGCGCCGGTGCAGGACATGTCGCCGACGGTGCGGTAGCGGATCAGCCGCCGCTGGACCGGCTCGTGCTCCTTGGGGCCGCCCCAGTCGCCGGCGGTCAGCCACATGCCGCTGCGGGCGAAGACGTCCCGCTCGTGGGCGTAGTAGATCTCCGGCAGCTCGATGCCCTCGCGCTCGATGTACTGCCACACGTCGAGCTCGGTCCAGTTGGACAGCGGGAAGACCCGCACGTGCTCGCCCACCGCGTGGCGGCCGTTGTAGAGCGACCACAGCTCGGGGCGCTGGCGGCGCGGGTCCCAGGCGCCGAACTCGTCGCGCAGCGAGAAGACGCGCTCCTTGGCGCGGGCCTTCTCCTCGTCGCGGCGCCCGCCGCCGAACACCGCGTCGAAGCGGTTCGTCTCGATGGCGTCCAGCAGCGGCACGGTCTGCAGCGGGTTGCGGGTGCCGTCGGGGCGCTCGCGCAGGACGCCGCGGTCGATGAAGTCCTGGACGTGGGCGACGTGCAGGCGCAGGCCGTGCCGCGCGGCGACGCGGTCGCGGTAGTCGATGACCTCGGGGAAGTTGTGCCCGGTGTCGACGTGCAGCAGCGAGAAGGGGACGGCGGCGGGCGCGAAGGCCTTGAGCGCCAGGTGCAGCATGACGATGGAGTCCTTGCCGCCGGAGAACAGGATCACCGGGCGTTCGAACTCCCCCGCGACCTCGCGGAAGATGTGCACCGACTCGGCCTCCAACGCGTCCAGGTGGGACAGCGCGAAGGGCCCCCCTGAATTCTGGTTGGGGTCGCCGGCGGTGCGGACCGGGCTGTCGGTCTCGGTGGTCATGCCAGACCCCTCTCGGTCAGGAAGGCGTGCAGCTCGGCGGCGGACTCGGCGACCGCGCGGCCCCGGGTCTGGAGGCGCAGCTCCGGCCGCTCCGGGGCCTCGTACGGGTCGTCCACGCCGGTCAGGCCGGAGATCTCGCCGGCCGCCTGCTTCGCGTACAGGCCCTTGACGTCCCGTTCGGCGCACAGCTCGACCGGGGTGGCGACGTGGATCTCCAGGAACTCGGTGCCGGCCGCCGCGTGCCGCTCGCGCACCGCGGCGCGGGAGTCCGCGAACGGGGCGATCACCGGGGCGAGCACCTTGACGCCGTTGGCCGCCAGCTTCTCGGCGACGAAGCCGATCCGGGTGACGTTGGTGTGCCGGTCCTCGCGGGAGAAGCCGAGGCCCTTGGAGAGGAACTCGCGGATCTCGTCGCCGTCCAGGACCTCGACCTTGTGGCCCTCGGCGCGCAGCCGCTCGGCGAGGGCGAAGGCCAGGGTGGTCTTGCCCGCGCTCGGCAGCCCGGTCAGCCACACGGTGGCGCCGCGCTCGCACGGGGCGGCCGTGCGGGCCGCCTCTGCGGCTCCGTCGGCGGCCAGGGTGTCAGCTGTCACGGTTCTTTCCTTACACGAGGATGGACGGACGATCAGAACGGATCGAATCAGAGGTGGATGCCGCACTCGGTCTTGCCGGAGCCGGACCAGCGGCCGGCCCGGGCGTCCTCACCCTCGCCCGGCTTGCGGGTGCAGGACAACGGGGAGCAGCCGATCGAGGCGTAGCCCTCCCACAGCAGCGGGTTGAGCAGCACGCCGTGGGCGGCGACGTAGGCGTCCACGTCCTCCTGGGTCCAGCGGGCGATCGGGGCGATCTTGACCTTGCGGCGCTTCGGGTCCCAGGACACCACGGGGGTGTTCGCCCGGGTCGGCGACTCGTCGCGGCGCAGCCCGGTCGCCCAGGCGTCGTAGCCGGCCAGGCCCCGGTTGAGCGGCTCGACCTTGCGCAGCGAGCAGCACAGGTCCGGGTCGCGGTCGTGCAGGGCCGGCCCGTGCTCGGCGTCCTGCTCGGCCACCGTCCGCAGCGGGGTGAGCGTGATGACGTTGACCGGCATGGTCGCGGCCACCGCGTCGCGCGTCCCGAGGGTCTCCGGGAAGTGGTAGCCGGTGTCCAGGAACACCACGTCCACCCCCGGGAACACCGAGGACGCCAGGTGGGCCACCACCGCGTCCTCCATCGAGGAGGTGACGCAGAACCGCGCGCCGAAGGTGTCCGCGGCCCACCGCAGGACCTCCTGCGCGGTGGCCTCCTCCAGCTCGCGGCCGGCCCGGACGGCTATCGCCTCGTGGTCAGTCGCGGTGCTGCTCATGTGACGTACCCCCGTGGTTGGTCGGTGACAGCAGGCCGAGGAACTTCAGCTGGAAGGCGCGGCGGCACCCGTGGCACTCCCAGGCGCCGTGCCCGGCCTCGGAGGGGCGCAGGTCCTCGTCCCCGCAATAGGGGCAGAAGAACGGCGCGGCGCGCTCACTCACGACAGCTGCTCCTCGGTCGCCCGGGCCGCCCACTGGGCGAAGCGCTCGCCCTCGGTGCGGTCGGCCTGGTAGCGGGTCAGCACGCGCTCGACGTAGTCGGGCAGGCCCGCGCTGGTGACCTTGAGGCCGCGGACCTTGCGGCCGAAGCCGGCCTCCAGGCCGAGCGCGCCGCCGAGGTGGACCTGGTAGCCCTCGACCTGCTCGCCGTGCTCGTCGGTGACCAGCTGGCCCTTGAGGCCGATGTCGGCGACCTGGATGCGGGCGCAGGCGTTCGGGCAGCCGTTGATGTTGATGGTCAGCGGCTCGGCGAAGTCCGGCAGGCGCTGCTCCAGCTCGTCGATGAGCGTGCGGCCGCGCTCCTTGGTCTCGACGATGGCGAGCTTGCAGTACTCGATGCCGGTGCAGGCCATGGTGCCGCGGCGGAACGGCGAGGGGGTGACCCGCAGGTCGAGCGCCTCCAGGCCGGCCACCACGGAGTCGACGTGCTCCTCGGCGATGTCGAGGAGGATCATCTTCTGCTCGGCGGTGGTGCGCACCCGGTCGCTGCCGTGGGCGGCGGCGAGGTCGGCGATCCGGCCGAGCAGCTTGCCGTCAACCCGGCCGACGCGCGGGGCGAAGCCGATGTAGTAGCGGCCGTCCTTCTGCCGGTGGACGCCGACGTGGTCGCGCCAGCGGGCGGCGGGCTCGGCCGGGGCGGGGCCGTCGAGCAGCGGGTGCTCGAGGTACTCCTCCTCCAGGACCCGGCGGAACTTCTCCACGCCCCAGTCGGCGACCAGGAACTTCAGCCGGGCGCGGTTGCGCAGGCGCCGGTAGCCGTAGTCGCGGAAGATGCCGATGACGCCGCCGTAGACGTCCGCGACCTCGTCCAGCGGGACCCACGCGCCCAGCCGCACGCCCAGCTTGGGGTTGGTGGACAGGCCGCCGCCGACCCACAGGTCGAAGCCGGGCCCGTGCTCGGGGTGGACCACGCCGACGAAGGAGACGTCGTTGATCTCGTGCGCGACGTCCAGCAGCGGGGAGCCGGAGACCGCGCTCTTGAACTTGCGCGGCAGGTTGGAGAAGTCCGGGTTGCCGATGAAGCGGCGCTGGATCTCCTCGATGGCGGGCGTGCCGTCGATGATCTCGTCCTCGGCGATGCCGGCCACCGGGGAGCCGAGGATGACGCGGGGGGTGTCGCCGCAGGCCTCGGTGGTGGACAGGCCGACGGCCTCCAGCTTCTGCCAGATCGCCGGGACGTCCTCGATCCGGATCCAGTGGTACTGGATGTTCTGGCGGTCGGTCAGGTCGGCGGTGCCGCGCGCGTACTGCTCGGAGACCTCGGCGACCGCCCGCAGCTGGGGGACGGTCAGCCGGCCGCCGTCGATGCGGACCCGGAGCATGAAGAACTCGGCGTCCAGCTCGTGCGGGTCCAGGATCGCGGTCTTGCCGCCGTCGATGCCCTCCTTGCGCTGGGTGTAGAGCCCCCACCAGCGCATCCGGCCGCGCAGGTCGGCGGGGTCGATGGAGTCGAAGCCCCGGTGCGCGTAGATCGTCTCAATACGTGTCCGCACATTGAGACCGTCGTCGTCCTTCTTGAACTGCTCGTTGGCGTTCAGCGGGGTGTAGTGGCCCATGCCCCACTGGCCCTCGCCGCGGTGGCGGGTCACCTTGCGGGCCGCTGCGGGGCGCCGCTCGGCGGCGCGGTCGGCCGTGGGCTCGACGGTCTCGGGGGAGGTGGCCATGGTGAAGTCCTTCTGGGCGGATGGCGCTGCTGCCGAATGGGTCGCGGGGCGTGTCCGGCCGTGCGGTACCGCTCTGACCTGCGGATTTCAAGGTCTTGAGGGCGGTGGCCGGGACCGGGCGGGCGCCTGCGCATCCGCTGCGGCGGGGATGGCGGGAAGGTCGGCGCCGGGTGCGGTGGTGCGGCGGAGACGGGGGGCTCAGGTCACCGGACAGATGGCGCTGGACACGCGAAGGAGATCGACGTGGAGTCGACCTACTAGGGTGGTTCCGGCGCTAGGCATGGCAAGAGATTCGCACGGCGCGGGACTCGCGGTCCACTAACATCCAGATACTGGACTCTGAGGTTTCGTCATGTGGGACATCCGGATGTTCCCGCCGCTCCCCGCCCGGACGTCCGGCGACGCGTCCGGCGACGCGCCCCCACCCCGCCCGGCCACGCGCCCGTACCCCCGGGGAGATCAACCGCCGGGCCCCGGCCCGATACGGTTGGCCCTGTGCAAGCAGCAGGCGATACGAGCAGAGCGAACGCCGAGCGGCCCTCCCGGCGGCGGGGCAAGGGCTCCCGGCGCGCGGCCAAACAGGCCACCTGGCGCCGCACGGCGTGGGAACTGATCAGGGACACCACCAACACCTGCGTCGAGTACCGGGTCACCGGGCTCGCCGCGGAGGCGGCCTTCTTCACCCTGCTGTCGATCCCGCCGCTGCTGCTCGGGCTGGCCGGCACCCTCGGCTACCTCGACGAGTTCGTCGGCGCGGGCACCATCGCCGGGCTCAAGAAGAGCATCCTCTCGGCCTCCGGGACGGTGCTGTCGGACTCCTCCGTCAACGAGGTCGTGGTCCCGCTGCTGGACGGGGTGTTCGACCGCACCCGGCCCGACCTCGTCTCGATCGGCTTCCTGCTGTCCCTGTGGTCCGGCTCCAGGGCCCTCTACATCTTCATCGACACCATCACCGTCATGTACGGGCTCGACGGCAAGCGGGGCATCGTCAAGACCCGGCTGATGTCGCTCAGCCTCTACTTCGGCGCCCTGGTGATCGGCTCGCTGGTGCTGCCGCTGCTGATGGTCGGTCCGGGACTGCTGGAGAACGCCGTACCGGGGGTGTCCGGGCTGGTCGGCGCCCTCTACTGGCCGGTCGCCATCGTGCTGCTGACCGTCTCGCTGACCACCCTCTACCACCTGGCCGTCCCGGTCTCGACCCCGTGGCGCGAGGACATCCCCGGCGCCCTGGTCGCCTTGGTGGTGCTGGTCTTCTGCAGCGTCGGCCTGCGGGTCTACCTGGTCAGCTCGGTCGAGGGCCCCTCGGTGTACGGCTCGCTGGCGGCGCCGGTGGCCGTCCTGCTGTGGATCTTCGTGGTGGCGCTCGCGGTGCTCATCGGCGCCGCGATGAACGCCGCGATAGACCGCCGCTGGCCCACCCTGGAGACCGCCGACGCGCGCGCCGAGAACGAGCGCGCCCACGAGGAGGCCGCCGCCGCCGTGGTCCGCGAGGTCGCCGCCCGGCGGGCCGCCGAACGGGCCCGGCGCGCCCGCGAACTCGGGCTCGCCGAGGGCGTCGAGGAGGAGTGGGGCGAGGACGAGGGCGAGGACGTGCCCTCCGAGTACCCGGAGCGGTGGGCCGACGTGCTGGCCGCCGACAACGTGCGCGGCCGGCTCACCGCCCGCGGCGGGCCGCACCACCGGCCCGGGCCGCCGCCGCCGGACAGCGACCGGCCGGCCGGGCCGCCGCAGGCGGGCGGGACGGGGGCGGGGGCGGGGCAGCCGGGGTCGGGCGCTGGGCCTGGGCCTGGGCCGGGTTCGGGGCCGGGGGCGCCGTCCGGGCCGGGGCTGGGGCCGGTGCCGCCCGGGCAGCAGGTGCCGGGGTACCCGCCGAGGCCGCCCCGGCCGCCGTGGGAACAGCGGTAGGCGGGGCGGACGGAAGGTTGACGGCAGGGCCTCCCCCGCGGGTGCGGGGGAGGCCCTGGTGCGTCGGGGCGTGGGGTGCGCCGCGGGTGCGTCGGGGGTCGGCGGTGGGTCAGGGGGCGGACGGGTTCGGCGGGTGGCCGTACGCGGGGCGCAGCTCGGTCGGGGCGGAGGGGTCGGCGGCGCCGGGGGTGGAGGAGAGCGGTCCCGCCGGGGTCGGGTCCGTCGGGCGCTGGGCTGACGGGTCGTGCGGGGCGTCGGGGTCGGTGGGGCCGTACGGGCCGGGCGCGGACGGTTCGGTTCGTACGGACGGCTCGGCCGGGCGGGCCTGGGCCGGGAGCGGCTCGGGGGAGGGCTGGGCCGGGTCCAGGGCGGTGCGCCCGGAGGAGTCGCTCAGCTTGATCAGCAGCGCCACCATCAGCCAGTTCGCCAGCAGCGACGAGCCGCCGGCGGCCAGGAACGGCAGCGCCTTGCCGGTCAGCGGGACCAGCCCGCTCACCCCGCCGACCACCACGAACACCTGGAGCGCCAGCGCCGCCGACAGACCGGTGGCCAGCAGCTTGCCGAACGGGTCGGTCAGGCCGATCGCGGTGCGCAGGCCGCGCTGGACCAGCAGCACGTAGACCAGCAGGATCGCCGTCACCCCGGCCAGGCCCAGCTCCTCGCCGATGGTGGTGAAGATGAAGTCGCTGCGCCCGGCGAAACCGATCAGCCAGGGCCGTCCCGAGCCCAGGCCGGTCCCGGTCATGCCCCCGGTGCCCAGGCTGAACAGCGCCTCGGCGGGCTGCTCGGAGATCGCCATGTCGTGCACCGGCTTGTAGTAGTCGAGCGGGTGCAGCCAGGCCTCGACGCGGCCGTGCACATGGGGCTCCACCGTCCCGACCACCGCCGCGCCGCCGACCGCCATCAGCAGGCCGAGCACCACCCAGCTGGTGCGCTCGGTCGCCACGTACAGCATGACGATGAAGACGCCGAAGAAGATCAGTGAGGTGCCCAGGTCGCGTTCGAAGATCAGCACCAGCAGGCTGACCACCCAGATCGCCAGCACCGGGCCGGCGTGCCGGCCGCGCGGCAGGGTCAGCCCCCAGACCTTCCGCCCGGCCAGCGCCAGCGCGTCCCGGGAGGCCATCAGGTACCCCGCGAAGAAGATCGTGATCGCGACCTTCACGAACTCGTCCGGCTCGAAGGAGAGCCCGAACAGCCGGATCCAGCGCTTGGCGCCGAAGCTGTCGCCCGGGGAGAGCACCGGCGCGGCCAGCAGGATCAGCGCACCCGCCATCAGCAGGTAGACGTAGCGCTGGAAGAAGCGGTGGTGCTTGACGAAGACGATCAGCGCGAGCGCCGCCGCCACCGAGATGAACACCCACATCAGCTGGGAGGGTGCCGCCGGGAGCTTCTGGTAGTCGCCCTTGGCGGCGTGCGCGGCCTTGTAGCTGAAGTCCAGCCGGTCCAGCAGTACCAGCCCGAAGCCGGTCAGGAAGACGCCCAGCGGCAGGATCAGCGGATCGGCGTACGGCGCGAACCGGCGCACCGCCAGGTGGGCCGCCCCGGCCAGCGCGCCCAGCGACAGGCCGTGCACCAGCAGCCCGGGCGGCATCCTGCCGGTGAGCGCCAGGTCGGCGTCGATGTGTCCCGCCAGACAGACGGCCACCGCGAGGGCCAGAAGGCCCAGTTCGATGTTGCGGTGGCGCGCCGCCAGCCGGCGGCCGTCGCCGCGTGCAGTGGTTCGCACCCTTGTCATCCCCTTGTCGGCCACGTGGCGGGTCTCGCCGACGGGGCATCCTGCCAGACGTTTGTGTCTTCGCCCGCGGTTGCGGAAAAGAGGGGACGGAGGGCAGAACTTTGCCTGGGCAAAGCTTTGTTGGGGCTTGGTAAAGCTTTGTTCAGGCCCGGGTATAGAGGCGGGCCCCGGGTGCGGCGGGGGCGCGGCCGAGGGACATCATGGCCGGGCGCCGGGGTGCTCCGGTGTCGGGGTTCCCGATCGGCGGGTCCCGGCCGATGGGATTCGCGACAGGCGGGGACCACCGGGACGAGCGAGGTGAGCGGGCGGATGGGCGCGGTGCTGGACGGCGCGATGGGTGCTCCGGCGGGCGGCCTGGTGGGCGGTCCGGTGGGCGGTCCCGCCTCGGTGCTCGCCTACAGTGGCCCGCCGCCGTGGCAGTGGTCCGACCTGGCGACCTCCTGGACGGCCGAGCCGCTGGTGCTCGCGCTGTCGGTGCTGCTCGGCGCCTGGTACCTGGCGGCGGTGCGCCGCGTCAACCGGGCCGGCGGGGCCGGGAGCGGGAGTGGGGCTGGTGCCGGGGGCGGGGCCGGGTCCGCCGGCGGGCGCTGGCAGCCCACCCGTACCGCCGCGTTCCTCGGCGGGCTGCTGCTGTGGATCTGGTGCACCTGCTCCGGCCTCGGCGTGTACGACCGGATCCTCTTCACCGACCGGGCCGTGCAGGTCGTGCTGCTGCTGATGGTCGTCCCGCTGCTGCTGGCGCTCGGCGCGCCGGTCTCGCTGCTGGTCGAGGCGGCACCGGCGGCCCGGCGGGAGCGCGTCCTGCGGGCGCTGCGCAGCCGGCCGTCCAAGGTGCTGATGTTCCCGGCGGTCTCCACCGCGCTGCTGATGGCGCCGCCGTGGCTGCTCTACTTCACGCCCTGGTACGAGTGGTCGGTGTCCAGCGGGCTCGGGAACGTGGTGCTGCACCTGGCGCTGGTGCTGCTCGGCCTCGCGTACTTCTGGCCGCGCCTGCAGCTCGACCCGGTCGGGCACGAGTACCCGCACCTGGTCGGGCTGTTCATCACCTTCGCCGAGGTGATCTTCGACGCGGGGCTCGGGATCGTGCTGATCTACGGCGGGCACCTGGTCGCCGAGCACTACTACCTGGCGCTCGGGCGGCCGTGGGGGCCGAGCCCGGCGCAGGACCAGACCTGGGGCGGCAACGCGTTCTGGGTGCTGGGGGACCTGGTCGGGCTGCCGTTCCTGGCCGCCCTGGTGCGGCGGATGGTGGTGCAGGGGCGGGAGGAGACCGAGGCGGTGGACGCCGAGCTGGACGCCCGCTTCGCGGCGGCGGCCGAGCGGGCGCGGGAGACGGGGCAGCCGGAGGAAGAGGAGACCGGGATGCGGCCGTGGTGGCTGGACGACCCGAACCTCAAGCACCGGTACGGGGGGTAGGGCGCGGCGGGGGCGGGTGTCTGGTGGCGGGGTGGCCGGGTTTGGCGGGGTGGCCGAGCGGCGGTTTGCGGCGGGCCAATTATGGCCCTTCGAGGCCTTCCCGGCGGCCTCTTGCCCGCATTTCCGCAGGTCAAAAATAGGTTGGCCGGGATCCCCCGCTCCGCTAGCGTGTGACACATCCGGTTCGGGGGCCATTGGGCCGCCCGAGGAGTAGAGAGCAGGAGGTGAACCCCGTGGTCGTTGTCGCCCCGATAGCTGCCCAGGGCAGCACTCGCGTTCACCTCCTTTTCCCGGCCGCCGGCTGAGCCCTTCGCGCCAGCCGTAGCCCGCCGGGACATCTCCTCCCGAAGGGCCACTGCGTTGTTCAACGCTGCCTCCGTTCCGTCGTTCTCTTCTTCTTCCTCCTCTTCCTCGACCTCCGCTGACGCCTCCGGGCTGACCGGCTACGGCTGGACGGCCGAGCTCGCGGAGCTGTTCACCCCGTTCGGCGAGGCCGGGCTGCTCCCGGCGCGGATCGTCCGGGTCGACCGCGGCCAGTGCGATGCCGTCATCGCCGACCCGGAGACGGGCGAGCCGCGCACCGTCCGGTTCGACACCCGGCCGGTGGGCGACGCCGACATGATCAACTGCCCGTGCACGGGCGACTGGGCGGCCGTCGACCTGTACGCCCAGCCGATGGCCTCCGTCGCCGCGCTGCTGCCGCGCTCCACCGCGATCATCCGCAAGGTGGCCGGCAAGCGCTCCGACGGCCAGGTTCTGGCCGCCAACGTCGACACCGTGCTGATCGCCTCCTCCCTCGCGACCGATCCCGACCTCGGCCGGATCGAGCGCTTCCTCGCCCTGGCCTGGGAGTCCGGCGCCGATCCGCTGGTCGTCCTCACCAAGGCCGACCTCGTCGACGACGCCGACTTCATCCGGGCCGACGTCGAGGCGGTCGCCCCCGGGGTCACGGTGGTCGTAGTGAGCGCCGAGACCGGCGAGGGCATGGACGTGCTCCGCGCCTGCACCCCCGGCACCACCGCGGTGATCGGCCAGTCCGGTGTCGGCAAGTCCACGCTCACCAACGCCCTGGCCGGCTCCGTGGTGATGACCGTCCAGGAGGCCCGCGAGGTCGACCAGAAGGGCCGCCACACCACGACCACCCGCGAGCTGATCCCGCTGCCCGGCGGGGGCGTGCTGATCGACACCCCCGGGCTGCGCGAAGTCGGCCTCTACGGTGGCGAGGGCGTGGACCTGGCCTTCGCCGACATAGCCGAGCTGGCCGAGGACTGCCGCTTCCACGACTGCGGCCACCACACCGAGCCCGGCTGCGCGGTGCGGGCGGCGCTGGCCGACGGCACCCTGCCGCAGCGCCGGATGGACAGCTACCTCAAGCTCCAGCGCGAGAACGAGTGGATCGCCTCGCGGTCGGACGCCCGGGTGGCCAAGGCGCGGCTGAAGAAGTGGAAGACGATCAACAAGTCGATGCGAGCCGCGGGAGGTCCGGTGAAGCGCTGAACCCCGGCACCGGCCGGCCGCCGCGCCGCGGCCGCCGGCCTCCGCCGGGCCCACCCGGTTCAGCGGAGGTCGGCCGCCAGGCGGAAGCTCTGCAGGACCACCGGAGTGCTGTCGTCCACGGTGAAACCCGGGTCGTCGAGGGCGTCGAGCATCTCCGGACTGCGCCAGAACCGCTCGTGCACCGCACGCCACTCGGCCACGCTGGTGCACCCCTCGCCCTCGTCCAGGGCGTGCTGGAGGTCGACCTCCGCGAGCGGGACCACCCGGACGTCCGTGGTCTCGATCACGGCGACCCTGCGGCCGTCCGAGTCGAGGACCGCGGAGAGCTCACCGGGCAGCGGCAGGGGCTCGCCCTCGTGGTCGTAGTCGGCGACCAGGCCGGTGGTGCTGGTCTTGGCGCCGTCGAGGATCGCCGCGACCAGCTGGTCCCGCAGCGGGCCGGGGAACGCGAACTCGGCCGGAGGCAGGGCGACGACGCGCGGGTCGTCCGGACCGGTGTAGGGGTGCTGCTCGCTCATGCCGCGAGGGTAACGGCGGGACGGCTGGCGGGCCCGCGAATTTCGGGCCCGGGGCTCTCGGCGCCCGGTGCCCGGCCGCTGGAGCCCGGGGTCAGGAGCCCAAGCTCCCGGTGCCAGGTGCCCAGGCTCCTGCTGCCCGGTGCCCGGTGCCTGGCGCCCAGGTGCCCGATGCCCAGGCCCGGGGCGTGCAGGGGTGCCGTGCGGGTGCTCTCGGGCGCGGGCGGCGAATGGGCGGGCCAGCAGGCCTCCGGGCCAAGGCGCCATGGGCCGATGGGCCATGGGGTGAGGTGGTGGGTGGGCGGGTGGTGGGGAGGGTGGGGGGCGGGGGGAGGGGGAGGGCCCCCCGAAGCAGAGAACGGCGACGATCAACGGTGATGTCCGATTCCCGCCAGTCACCCCCCGCCCAGTGCCGCAAACTGGACAACGTGATCGACGACGACATCCGGTACCGAGCCGTGGACAGCCGCGACTCCCGCTTCGACGGGGTCTTCTTCACGGCGGTCACCTCCACCGGCATCTACTGCCGTCCGAGCTGCCCCGCCGTGACCCCCAAGCGGGTCAACTGCGTCTTCTACCCCAGTGCCGCGGCCGCCCAGGGGGCCGGCTTCCGCGCCTGCCGCCGCTGCCGCCCCGACTCCGTGCCGGGCTCGCCCGAGTGGAACCAGCGCGCCGACCTGGTCGGCCGGGCGATGCGCCTGATCGGCGACGGCGTGGTGGACCGCGAGGGCGTGGCCGGCCTGGCCGACCGCCTCGGCTACAGCTCCCGCCAGCTGCAGCGCCAGCTGACCGCCGAGCTGGGCGCCGGCCCGATCGCGCTGGCCCGCGCCCGCCGTGCGCAGACTGCCCGCCTGCTCCTCCAGACCACCGAACTGCCCGTCACGGACATCGCGTTCGCGGCCGGCTTCGCCTCCGTCCGCCAGTTCAACGACACCGTGCGCGAGGTCTACGACCGTACTCCCAGCGGCCTGCGCGCCGAGGTCGCGGCCGGTCGCCGCATCGCGACTCCGGCCGGCGGTCTCACCCTGCGCCTGGCCTACCGCGGTGCGCTGGACAGCGAGCACCTGATCGACTTCCTCGCCCTGCGCGCCGTCCCCGGCGTGGAGGAGGTCGTCCCCGGCGCGCGCCCCGGCGTGCGCGTGTACCGCCGCACCCTCGCGCTCCCGTACGGCCACGGCATCGCCGAGGTCGAGGGCCTGGCGCCGGGCGAGCCGCCCACCCGGGGCTGGCTGGACTGTCGCCTGCTGCTCGCCGACCTGCGCGACCTGCCGACCGCCGTCCAGCGCCTGCGCATCCTCTTCGACCTGGACGCCGACCCGCTCGCGGTCGACGAGCAGCTCGGCGCCGACCCGTTGCTCGGCCCGCTGGTCCGCGAGCGCCCCGGGCTGCGCTCGCCCGGTCACGTGGACCCGCACGAGCTCGCCGTCCGCGCCGTCCTCGGCCAGCAGATCACCGTCGTCGCCGCCCGTACCCTGGCGGGACGGCTCGCGGAGAAGTACGGCACCGCGCTGCCCGAGCCCAGTGGCGGCCTGCGCCTGCTCTTCCCGACCGCGGCGGCCCTGGCCGCCGCCGATCCGGAGGACTTCGCGATGCCCGCCGCCCGCCGTCGCGCGCTCATCGGCCTGTGCGGCGCGCTGGCCGAGGGCACGGTCCGGCTCGACAGCGGGGTCGATCGCGAGGAGGCCGCGGCCGGCCTGCTGGACCTGCCCGGTATCGGCCCCTGGACGGTCGGCTACCTGCGGATGCGGGCCCTGGCCGACCCCGACGTCTTCCTCCCGAGCGACGTGGGCGTCAAGCACGGCCTGCTCCGCCTCGGCGCCGCCGGGGACCCGAAGTCCGCCGCCCGCGCCGCCGAGTCCTGGGCCCCGTGGCGCTCCTACGCCGTCCACCGGCTGTGGGCCGGCCCCGCGACCACCGGCCCCGCAGACACCGGCCCCGCAGGCACCGGGACCGACACCGGGACCGACACCGACATGAGCACCAGCATCAGTACCAGCGACACCAGTAGCACCAGCACCGGAACGGAGATCGGACGAGCATGAGCACCACCGTCTACACCACCATGGAGAGCCCCTTCGGCCGGCTGCTGCTCAGCGGGGTGCTGCCGGAGGACGGCGGACCGGCCGCGCTGGCCACCGTCACCGTGCCCGGCCAGAAGTACGCGCTGGCCGAGCCCGCCGACGACTGGGTGCGCGACCCCGAGGCGCTCGCCGAGCCGGTCGCCCAGCTGACCGACTACTTCGCCGGCAAGCGCACCGGCTTCGACCTCCCGCTCGCGCCCGAGGGCACCGAGTTCCGCCGCAGGATCTGGGCCGCGCTGGACGAGATCCCGTACGGCACCACCGTCACCTACGGCGAACTCGCCGAGCTGGCAGGGCAGGAGCCGCGCATGGTCCGCGCGGTCGGCGGCGCGGTGGGCGCCAACCCGCTGCTGATCGTCCGGCCCTGCCACCGGGTGCTCGGCGCCGGTGGCGCGCTCACCGGCTTCGCCGCCGGCGTGGACCGCAAGCGCTGGCTGCTGGATCTGGAGGGCGGCACCCTGTTCTGACCGCCGACGCCCCAGGGCCCCTGCCCCAGTAGACCCCGAGGGCTCAACTCCGAAGGTCCACCCGCCAGTTGTTGCTCCGCATGAACCGCCCGGGCGGGAACTCGAAGTCCGTCTCGCCGAGCAGTGTGAACCCCGCCTTCGCGCAGACCGCGTTGGAGGCGGGGTTGTCCACCGAGGGGAAGGCGTGGAGGTGGGGGTGCGCGGCCTCGCGGCGCGCGGCCGCGACCGCCGCGCGGGTGGCGGCAACCGCGATGCCCCGGCCCTGGAAGCCGGGCAGCACGTTCCACCCCATCTCGTGGACGGTCCGGCCCTCCCACGTCCGGGTGCCGTAGCCGACCGTTCCGACCGCCTCGCCCTCGGGCAGCAGCACGATCCGGTACATGCACCCGAGCCCGGACGGGACGAAGTCCAGGTAGCGCCGGTGCCGTACGAGCAGCCGCTCCTCGCTCTCCGGCCCGCCGACGTGCTTCTTCATCTCCGGCGTGTTGACCCGGCGCAGCAGTGCGAGGTCGTCGTCCGTCCAGGGCTCGATGCGTACGTCCGCGGTGGTCATGCCGGGGACGGTAGCGCCGGTCGGGCCCCGGCGACCAGTGATTTCCGGCCGGTCGGTTTCCCGCAGGGCGGTTTCCCGTCGGTGGCTTCCTAGCCGGCGGCGGGCCCCTGCTCGGGCCCGGTGCCCGGCTGGGCGAGGGCGCGGGCGAGCTGTTCCAGCGCGGGCAGCGCGTCGACGACCGCCGTGCGGTCGGCCGGGTCGAGGGTGCCGAGCGCGGCGGCGATCCGGCGCTCGTGGGCGTGCTGCCAGTCGTCCAGCTGTCGGCGCCCGGCCGGGGTGAGGGCGATCCGGGCGGTGCGGCGGTCGCCGGGGTCGGCCTGGCGGTCGACGAAGCCGGCGTCGAGCAGTTTGCCGACCAGTCCGCTGACGGTGTTGGGCGCGAGCCGCTGTCGCGCGGCCAGTTCGCCGACCCGCAGCGGTGCGGCGGCCAGGGTCTGGAGGAGTTCGACCTGCGCCATCGGCAGGGACTCCCACGGGTAGTCGGTGCGGATGCTGCTGCGCAGCGCGCGGCGCAGCCGGGTGACGGTGTCGGTCAGCCGCCGGGCGTGCTCGACCGCCGGGTCGGGACTTCCGGTGGCGGGGTCGGGAACGTGTGGTGACGACGGCATGGCGGACAGCGTATCGCCTGGTACGGGGCGGTTCGGCGGCCGGTTCGGGCCTCGGGGCCGCACTGTGTTGCGGCTCTGTTGCGGGCCTCGTGGCGGGGGTCCCTCCGGCACCGTCCGTACCGTGGGACGTCTCCTGTCGCAGAGCGATCTGCTCGTAGAAAGAACATATCTGTATCCGATATATTCGTGTCATGAATGCCACTGCCCTTGCCACGAGGCTGCTCACCGAGCGGCCCCGGCCGCGTGGCATAGCCGGCTGGCGCCACGCCCACTGGCTCGCCGTCGGCACGGTCTGTCTCGGAGCCTTCCTCGGCCAGCTCGACGCCAGCGTCATCGCCCTGGTCTTCCCCGCCCTCGGCCGCCACTTCGGCGCGGGCTTCGCCGCCGTCGAGTGGGTCGCCCTGGCCTATCTGCTGGTCCTGGTCGCCCTGCTGGCCCCGATCGGCTGGCTCTCCGACCTGGTCGGCCGCAAGACGATGTACATCGGCGGCTTCGCGGTCTTCGGCCTCTCCTCGCTGGGCGCCGGATTCGCCGGCGGCCTCTGGGTCCTGGTCGGCCTCCGCGCCGTCCAGGCGGTCGGCGCCGCGATGATGCAGGCCAACAGCGTCGCCCTGGTCGCGCGCGGCGTCCCCGGGCACGCGATGCGGCGCGCGCTCGGCATCCAGGCCTCCGCCCAGGGCCTCGGCCTGGCGCTCGGGCCCATCCTCGGCGGGATGCTGGTCGAACACGCCTCGTGGCGCTGGGTTTTCTGGGTCAACGTGCCGATCGCGGTGTTCGGCATCCTGGCCGGCTGGTACCTGCTGCCCCGCACCCGGACGGCCGGCGCCCCGACCGATGCCCCGGCCGCCGTACCGGGCCCCCGCGAGGGCCGGACCGGCACCCACCGGACAGCCGCCCGCCGGACCGCCCCCCGCGAGGCCGCCCGCTTCGACCTGCCCGGCCTGCTGCTGCTCACCGGGGCGACCACCACGCTGCTGCTCGCCCTGTCCACCGCCTCCGGACTGCCCCTGCCCGGCTGGGCGGTGGCCGCCCTGCTGCTCGCCTCCGCCGTCCTGGCCCTGGCGCTGGTGCGCCAGGAGCGGCGGGCCGCCCGGCCGATCCTGGCGCCCGGGCTGGTCAACACCCCGGGCGTGCGCTCCGGCCTGGTGGTGGCGCTGATCGGCTACCTGCTGCTGTTCTGCCCGCTGGTGCTGGGCCCGGTGCTGCTCACCGGCGCGGGCGTGTCGACGGCCCACGCGGGCCTGGTGGTCACCCTGCTGCCCGCCGCGTTCGCCTTCGCCGCGACGGTCGGCGGCGGGTGGCTGCCCCGGGGCTGGTCGGACGTGACCAGGTGCCGCTTCGGCGCGCTGCTCACGGCCGTCGGACTGCTGCTGTTCGCCCTGCTGCCGGCCTCGGACGTGGTGGCGTTCCCGCTGCTGGTCGCCGGTTACGGACTGGGCCTGCTGCTGCCCGCCAACAACGCCCTGGTGATGCGGGCGATCCCGGCCCAGTGCTCGGCGGTCGGCGGCGGCATGGTCAACATGGCCCGCAGCCTCGGTACGGCGCTCGGCATGGCGCTGTCCGTCCTCGGTGTCCACCTGGCGGGCGCCGCGTCCGGTGGGCGGACGGTGCTGCTCGCCCTCGCCGCCGTCGCGGCCGCCGCCGCACTGCTCACCCGGCCCGTCCGCACCCGAAGGACCGGACCCTAGGCGTCCGTACGGGCGTTCAGGGTGTCCTGGGCGCGGTTGAGGCCGCGCCGGACCAGGGTCTCCAGGGCGTCCGCGCAGCGGTCCAACTCACCCGGCATGGCGGCCAGTTCCTCCTCCGAGAACTTCTTCAGCACGAAGTCCCCGACGCTCCGGCCCTTCGGGGGGCGGCCGATGCCGAACCGCAGCCGGACGAAGTCCCGGGTGCCGAGCACCTCGCCCACCGAGCGCACGCCGTTGTGGCCGCCGGGGCCGCCGCCGCGCTTGAGCCGGGCGGAGCCGAAGGGGAAGTCCAGGTCGTCCTGCACGACCACCAGCCGTTCGACCGGGACGCCGTGGCGGCGCAGCAGCGCGGCCACCGGGCGTCCGGACAGGTTGATGGACCACCACAGCGGCTTGGCCAGCAGCACCCGGTGGCCGTCGATGCCGATCTCGGCGGTCAGGCCGGCGAGCCCGCTCCGGCGGAAGCGGGCGCCGTGCCGTTCGGCGAGCCGGTCCACGGCGAGGAAGCCCGCGTTGTGGCGGGTGAGCCGGAACCAGGGGCCGGGGTTGCCGAGTCCGGCGATCAGCCAGGGGGCGTCGGGGGTCATGCGGGGGTGCTCCGAAGGGGGTTCTGAAGGGGGCGGGGAAGAACGGCGGACGGCCGGGGCGCGGCCGGGACGGTACGGGACC